>DATJSH010000076.1:0-2544 GCA_035504235.1 Allostellaceae bacterium
GTCACCGTCTGATCGTTCTTGACCAGCAACTTGACTTTGACCCCGGCTGGCACCGGGACCTCGCTCGGCACGAACTGATGATCCTTGAGGTCGATATTGACCACCGGATCGTCGGCCACGGCCGGCGCGGCAAGGGCGAGGACGAGAGGGGCTGCGAAAAGCAGAGCACGCATCGCGGACAGTTACGCAAGTGATAATCGTTCTCAGCGTACTCGGCGTTAGGAATAATTCGCAAGCGCAATTTGCCGCATGACCCCGTTATGCCGAGCGGGCGCGCACACGCCTCTCGGCAAGCCGGCAGTCTGCGCTATAACAGCCGCATCTGCCGGGCTTAAGCGATAGGGGAGGAACAAAGATGCTCGATCTGAAAATCAAGGGCCGCAAGGCGATCGTCTGCGCCGCGAGCAAGGGGCTCGGCCGCGCCTGCGCGATGTCGCTGGGCCGCGCCGGGGTCGACCTGGTCATCACCGCGCGCACCAAGGAGACACTGGAAGCGACCGCCGAAGACATCCGCAAGGAGACCGGCGCCAAGGTGACTCCCATCGCTGGCGACATCGGCACCGAGGAGGGCCGCAAGGCCGCGCTCGCCGCCTGCCCCAATCCGGACATCCTCGTCAACAATTGCGGCGGCCCGCCGCACGGCGATTTCCGCGAATGGGGCCTGGAAGATTGGCAAAAGGCGGTCAACAACAACATGCTGACCCCGATCATGCTGATCAAGGCGGTGGTTGACGGCATGTGCGAGCGCAAGTTCGGCCGCATCGTCAACATCACCTCGGCATCGGTGAAATCGCCGATCGCCATTCTCGGCATGTCCAACGGCGCGCGCGCCGGATTGACGGGTTTCTGCGCCGGGCTCGCGCGGCAGGTCGCCAAATACAATGTGACGATCAACGGCATCCTGCCTGGCCCGTTTCTCACCGATCGGCTGCGCTCGGGGATGGAGTACGAAGCGCGCCAGCAGAACGTGTCGTTCGAGGACATTCTGGCGAAACGCGGCGGATCGACCCCGGCGGGTCGGGTCGGCGACCCGGCCGAGTTCGGCGATGCCTGCGCCTTCCTCTGCGCCGCGTCGTCGGGGTTTATCGTCGGCCAGAACCTGCTGCTGGACGGCGGCGCGTTCAACTCGACGATGGGTTAGCGCTCGCCGCTCTTGCGAGGCGCCTCCCCCAAGCGAGCCAAGCGAGGGAGCGAGTTCACGCAGGTGGCGTCTTTTCGCTTGACATTTGTTCTTCTTTTGTTCATGATCTCAGCGCTAATTGAAAGTCCGAAACCGGAGCTTGGAAAGGAGCAGTTCGTCCCTCGCGGACAAGGACCAATAAGAACCGAGCGCGCTGCTGAGGCTATAATAATCAGAATGCCTCTGAATCCCGCTCACCCGCGATACGTCCCGCTCCTGTCCAAACCGGGTAGTAGGCAGTGAATAAGTCTTTCGGCGCGCCGGTTACGACTCGCCCGCGACGGTAAGCTCCGGCCAGCGCTGCCGGACGCTCGCGGTCGCTCGCGCGAAATTGGGAGTGGCGCGAGCCGGATTGGGCCTCAGGCGCAACGCGAACAGGTCGGTGAGACCGAACGGCGCCTCGATGCGGAGCGCGCAGCTTGGCTCCAGCCGCACACCGATCGCCGAGATCGTCGACGCGAAGCGCCCGATCGCCTCTGCGGTCGAGGACACCGGCGTGTAGGGCTCGCCGAAATGCGCCTCGAACCAGAGATGCACACGCGCCTGGTTGCGCACTTCGACTCGGGCACGCAGCGGCTCGTCGATCGCCGCGGCGACCTGCCGGATTACCGCGTCTTCCGCCTCGTACGACAGATCCGACGCATCGAAATAGCCGAGGTCGTAATCCCGGATGCCGTAATCCGCCGGCCGCCCGGTCAGCTGGTTGAGCACCGGTTGATAAACCGCGCCGGAGAGCAGCAAATGATCCGGCAGCTCGAGCGCCCGCGCGGTTTCCAGCACCCGCATCAATGGCGCGGTCGCGCGCACAATCTCACTCAAGCGCGCTTTCAGTTCGCTTTCGCCACCGCGTGAGGGATCGGCGTTCAATGCGCCGCGAACCGCGCCTGGGCCTCGGTGAAGGCGCGGAAGTTGACCTCGTGATTGTAGGGCCGCTCGGTCAGCGCCTCCGGGTCCCATTCGCTGCGTTGGATCGCGACAAAGTCGCCGCCATAGACATGAATCGCCGCGGTCAGCTTGCCGAGCGGGTTGGTCACCGAATGGATAATGTCGCGGCCAAGCGGCTCGGCATCGCCCACGCGCAGCGAACGCGCGCCCGCCGCCTCGATGCGAGGCCTGCCCGGTTCCGCAGTGCGGCGCCAGTAGACATTGTCCTCGCCGCCGGCATAGACGCCGATCACCGCCCAGGTGCGGTGGTCATGCGGCAGAATCGTCATCAGCGGCGCCCAGATCACGCTGAAGATGGTGACGTCATCACCGCGATAGATCGCCTCGACACCCGCGATGCGCGGCTCGCCGAGCGCGTTCAGCACCGACGCCGGATCGGCGACGGTGCGGGCGACGACCTCGCGAGCGAGCTTGTGGCT
>DATJSH010000077.1:0-10400 GCA_035504235.1 Allostellaceae bacterium
GCCAAGATGGGGCTGCGCGGCGGCGACCTCGCCTTCAAGCGGATGACCCCGCCGCTCTATACCGACCTCTGGTTCCCGCTTTGGGAGGCGGCCGCCGAATGCCGCTTCCCGATCTCGTTCCACTCGACCGGGTTCAAGGCGCTGCGCGCCCCCGACAACGCCGAGCAGGAGCAGAAATATTTAATGCAGTGGCGGCTCGTGCGCTCGGCTCTCTTTCAGCTCGACACGATGGAGGTCTTGGCCTCGATCCTCGCCTCGGGCGCCTGCGAGAAATATCCCGACTTCAACTTCATCCTCGGCGAATCGGGCGTGACCTGGCTGCCCTATGTCTTCGACCGCTGTGACACCGAATATCACGACCGGGCGCGCAGTCTCGGCTTCAAGATGAAGCCGTCGGACTATTTCCGCCGCCAGGGCTTTGTGACCTATCAGCAGGACAAGTATCTTGAGCCGATCGTCCCGCTGATCGGCGAGGACAACATCATCTGGGGCGCCGATTATCCGCACCCCGATTGCATCTGGCCGAACTCGAAGGCGACGCTGGAACAGAACCTCGCCGGGTTCTCCAAGGCGACGCAGAAGAAGATCGTCCACGACAACGTGGTGCGGCTCTACGGGCTGAATTAGCGGCCTTGCTCTAATATGGGTTATGGCCGCGCCTTACGCGAACACGCTGAACCCTGACGGGACACCCGCACCCTATGGCCGAGCGTTCTATCGAGCGCTCGGCGAGAGTTCCGAGAAGTCGGCGCGGCGTATCGTGCCGATGCTACTGGAGCTAGCGCCGGCCGCCAGCATCGTCGATATCGGCTGCGGTGTGGGGAGCTGGCTCGCCGCCTTTCGCGAGGCCGGGATCAACGACGTGCTCGGGCTCGACGGCCCGTGGGTCGATGATGCGGCGCTGAAGATCCCGCTGGCGAATTTTCGGCGCGCTCGGCTCGACCAGCCGCTTGATATCGCCCGCCGGTTTGAGCTCGCGATCTGCGTCGAGGTCGCCGAGCATCTGCCGGCCGAGCGTGCGGCGCCCTTGGTCGCCGAGCTGGCCGGGCTGGCGCCGCTGGTGCTGTTTTCCGCGGCGGTGCCGGGGCAGGGCGGCACGGAGCACGTCAACGAGCAGTGGCCCGGGTATTGGGCGGCGCTGTTCGCCGCGCACGGCTATCGGGCGATCGACGCGTTTCGCCGGCCGCTGTGGGACGATGCCGACACCGCCTTCTGGTACAAGCAGAACCTGCTGCTCTATGCGAATGCCGCGGCGCTAAACGGCAATCCGGGGCTTGCCGCCGCCGCGGCTGCGACACCCGAGGAGCCGATCGCGCTCGTCCACCCCGAGCTCTACCGCATGATGATGCGCCGTGCGCGGCCGCGCATCGGTCGTTGGCTGAAGATGGCGCCCGAGGTCGTGAGACGCAGCCTCGGACGCAAGACGAAGGGTTAGAGCCCGGGCAATCCGGGCTTCTGGCCGGGGTCGAGCTGCATGTCGAAGGCGGTGAGGAGAGCGGCGGTCGCGGCGTAATTGCCCATCAGTGCGACGAGATCGACGAGCTTGCGCCGGCCGAACCGAGCGAGGCAGCGACCGAAGGTGGCTGACGATACTTTGCGCGCGCCGAAAATCTCGCGGCCGAGCGCGATGACGGCCGCGTCGGCCTCGGCGACGCCGGCGAGACCGCGGCGATAACGGACGATGTCGATCAGCTCGGACGCGACGCCCTCGCGCAGCGCTTCCGCCTCATGCGCCGCCCATTCGAACTGGCTGTCGAGCTCGCGCGCGGTGACGAGGATCGCCAGCTCGCGCAGCCGCCCGCCGATCTCGGACTCGAACCGCAGATAGTGATTGAGCGGCCGCGAGACGCGGGACAGCGCCGGGCTGTGCAGCTGGATGCCGCCCGGCCCGCGCAGACCGCGAAGGTTTTGGGCGCTGGTGTTGGCCAGCCGGTCGTAGGTCGCCTGCGCTTCGGGGCTGAGCTCGTCGCGTTTGGGTAGCGGCAGGCGGCAGCCGGACTGAGGATCGATGTCTTCCGGATAAGTAGGGTCGGCCATCAGATTCCCCTTGGCCGGACTTGATCCGGCCATCCATGAATAGGTTGGCGCTATTCGTAGACCCGCTGGTCAAGCCTGCGGGAGGGGAAAATATCACAGCTTTCGCTGCTCTACCGATCGATCCAGGCGATGCGCAGGATGTTGGTGGCCCCGGGGGTGCCGAAAGGCACGCCGGCGGTGATCACGACACGCTGGCCGGGCCGGGCGATCTGCTCGCGATGGGCGGCGCGCACCGCCTTTTGCACCATGTCCGAAAAGCTCTTGATGTCGGTGCTGTGGACGCAGTGCGCGCCCCACAGCAAGGCCAGCCGCCGCGCGGTGCCAAGGTTTGGGGTCATCGCCAGGATCGGGACGCCGGGACGCTCGCGCGCGGCGCGCAGCGCGGTCGCGCCCGAGCTGGTGAACGAGACGATTCCCGCGGCGCCGACCGTCGCCGCGACTTGGCAGGCCGCGGCGCTGATCGCATCCGAGGCGGCGTGTTCGAACGCCGTGGCCTGGGTTCGCAAGGTCGCGAAATAGAGCGGGTCGGCCTGCACGCGTTGGGCGATGCGATCCATGATCGTGACCGCCTCGATCGGGTATTCACCGACCGCGGTTTCCGCCGAAAGCATCACGGCATCGGCGCCTTCGTAGACCGCGGTCGCGACATCCGACGCCTCCGCGCGGGTCGGGGTCGGGGCATTGATCATCGATTCGAGCATCTGCGTCGCGACGATGACCGGCTTCCCGGCCAGGCGGCAGGCATGGATGATCTGCTTCTGCACGGTCGGCACGTCTTCCGGCGGCATTTCGACGCCGAGATCGCCGCGCGCCACCATCAGCGCGTCGGCGAGGTCGATGATCTCGTCAAGCCGGCGGATCGCCGAGGGCTTTTCCAGCTTCACGAGCAGCCCGGCGGCGCTGCCGATCAGCTTGCGGCCCTCGGCGACGTCCTCGGGACGCTGGACAAAGGAGAGCGCAATCCAGTCCGCGCCGTTTTCGAGCGCGAACGACAAATCGGCGCGGTCCTTGCCGGTGACCGCGGAGATCGGCAGCACGCAATGCGGGACATTGACGCCTTTGTGGTTCGACAATGTGCCGCCGACCAGGCATTCGGTCTCGGCGAAATCGGGTCCGCAATCGACGACCTTGAGCCGTACCTTGCCGTCGTCGATCAGCAGCTCGTTGCCGGGCTGCAACGCACGGAACACCTCGGGGTGCGGCAGCGGCGCGCGATCTTTGTCGCCGAGCTTGTCGTCGAGATCGAGGCGGAAGTCGGCGCCGGCGGGAAGTTGGACACGACCGTTGGCGAAGTTGCCCAGGCGCAGCTTTGGCCCTTGCAAATCGGCAAGGATGCCGACCGGCCGTCCGGTGTCGTGCTCGACCCGGCGGATCGCGGCGAAGAGCTTCCTGTGGTCGTCATGCGTGCCATGACTGAAGTTGCAGCGGAAGACATCGACCCCGGCGTCGAACAGGGCGCGCAGCACCGTGAGGCTCGAGCTCGCGGGGCCGAGCGTCGCGACAATCTTGGCGCTGCGCTGCCGCCGCATCGCCGGCTTCCTCCCGCGCTCCGCGCGCTCAGCGAGGCTGAGAGAGGACGAGGATGGCGCGAAAGTCGTTGACATTGGTCAGTGTCGGCCCGGTGACGACAAGATCGCCAAGTGCATCGAAAAACCCCCAGGCATCGTTTTCCGCCAGTTTCGTCTTGATCGCGACGCCCTTGGCGGCGGCGCGTGCGATGCTATCTGGCAATAAAATCGCTCCGGCATTGTCTTCCGTTCCGTCGATTCCGTCAGTATCGCACGCAATCGCGGCGATGCCCGGCGCGCCGTCGAGCGCCGCCGCCAGCGACAGGAGGAACTCGCTGTTGCGCCCGCCGCGGCCCTGGCCGCGCACCGTCACCGTCGTCTCGCCGCCGGAGAGCAGCACCGCCGGCAGCCGCACGGGATCGGCGCCCACGCGCAGCCGCCGGTCGCGAAGCTGCAAGGCAATTGCGGCATGCATGAGGCCGATATCGCGCGCCTCACCCTCGATGCGGTCGCTCAGCACGATCGGGATGATGCCTTGCGCCTGCGCGGCGTCGGCGGCGGCGGCCAACGCCTGCTGCGGACTGGCGATCAAGGCGTAGCTTGCGTTGGCAAAGGTCGCATCGCCGGTCTTTGGCGTCTCATTGGAGGCGGTGGCGAGGTGAGCGATGACCGAAGCCGGCTCGGCGATCTGGTACTTCGCCAGCACCGCGCGCGCATCGGCAAATGTCGAGGGATCGGGCACGGTAGGACCGGACGCAATGACCGCGGGGTCGTCGCCCGGCACATCGGAGATCGCCAGGGTCACGACACGGGCGGGCGCGGCGGCGGCGGCGAGCCTGCCGCCTTTGATCGCCGAGAGATGCTTTCTGACCGTGTTGATCTCACCGATCGTCGCGCCGCAGCGCAAAAGCGCGCGGGTCACCGCCTGCTTGTCTTCAAGCGTCAGGCCCGGCGCGGGCAGAGCGAGCAGCGCCGAACCGCCGCCGGAGACGAGAAACACCAACTGGTCGTCAGGCCCGAGGCCGCGCGCGAGATCGAGAATGCGGCGCGCCGCATCCTGTCCGGCCGCGTCGGGCACGGGATGACTTGCCTCGACGATCTCGATCCGCTCGCACGACGCGGCGTGCCCGTGCCGGGTCACGACGAGGCCGTCGAGCTTGCCTGGCCAGAGCTCTTCGAAGGCGCGCGCCATCGCGGCCGACGCTTTGCCGGCGCCGACGACGACCGTCCGCCCAGGCACCGGGGCCGGCAGCGCCGTCGCGATCCCCTGGCAGGGATCGGCTGCCGCCAGCGCGGCGTTGAACAAGGCGCGCAAGAAATTCCCGGGAGAATCCTGGGGCGCGACGCGATCGCGCGGGTTCACGTCTCGATTCCGTCTTGCCAATCCCGGCACCATTTCATATCGAGCGCGGCGGAAAGACCAGCGCTAGATCGGCGTGCCGTGTCGCAATATCGCGGGCTGCTCGCGCGACGCGGACCCCCGCCGGCCGCCGGCGCATATGGAGATGAACGAGTGACGACACGTCGCCGGGGCGGAACGACGATCGCCGCAGCGATTGCGCTGGCGCTAGGCCTGGCGTCAGCCGGGCCGGTTTCCGCGCAGAACGCCGCGCCCGCAGCCCCGACGCCGGCTCCGGCTCCGGCTCCGGCTCTAGCGCCAAGTCCGACCCCCGCGCCGGCCGCGCCGCCGCCGCCCGCCGCGCCGGCGACGGAGGCCAAGCCGGCCGAGGCGGCTCTCGCACCATCCGAGACACCGTTTGCCGAGATCTTCTCGCACCTGGCCGGGCGTCTCGTCGGCGACGTCGTCAACATTTCGACGACGCAGGCGCCGGCACCGGCCAAGACCACGCAGGACACCGCGCCGCAATCGCCCAGCGCCTCGCTCGACGATCTGTTCCACGATTTCTTTGGCGACAAGGGTGCGCCGGGCCAGCCCGGGTCGCGTGCCGCCTCGCTCGGCTCGGGTTTCATCGTCGACCCGTCGGGGCTCATCGTCACCAACGCGCATGTCATCGCCAACGCCGACCAGATCACCGTGACGCTCAGCGACGACACGGTGCTGCAGGCACAGGTCATCGGCCGCGACTCGGTGACCGACCTGGCGCTCCTCAAGGTGGACGCGAAAACGCCGCTGCCGGCCGCGATCTGGGGCGACTCGTCAAAAGCCAAGGTCGGTGACTGGGTGCTGGCGATCGGCAATCCGTTCGGGCTTGGCGGGACGGTGACCGCGGGGATCATCTCGGCAACCGCGCGCGACATCCATTCCGGGCCCTATGACGACTACCTGCAGACGGACGCATCGATCAACCGCGGCAATTCCGGCGGGCCGATGTTCAACCTGCAGGGCGAGGTGATCGGCATCAACACGGCGATCTATTCGCCGTCGGGCGGGTCGATCGGTATCGGCTTTGCGATCCCGACCGCGCTCGCCGAGCCGATCATCGACCAGCTCAAGACGACCGGAAAGGTCGAGCGCGGCTGGATCGGCGCGCGCATCCAGCCGGTCACCGACGACATCGCCGAAAGCATTGGCCTCGACAAGGCGCGCGGCGCGCTGGTCGCGTCGATCGATCAGGCCAGCCCCGCGATGCAGGGCGGCCTCAAGCCCGGCGACGTGATCCTGACCTATGACGGGAAGCCGGTCGACCGCAGCCGCCAATTGCCGCGGATGGTGGCGGATTCGGCGCCGAACAAGCCGATCAAGGTGGCGATCTGGCGCGATGGCAAGGAGCTCGACGAGACGCTGACCGTGGTCGCCTACGACCCCAACCGTCCGCTGCCGCAACCGCCCGCGCCGGAACAGCCGAAACCGCCGCCGACCATCGATATGCTCGGTCTCAAGATCGCGCGACTGACGCCCGAATGGCGAAAATATTACGGCCTCTCCGAGACCGCGCGCGGCATCGTTATCGTCGACGTGCCGCAGAACAGCGCCGGCTCGGCACAAGGGCTGCGGGCCGGCGATCTTGTCGTGGCGGCGGGCGAGACGCCCGTTACCAGTCCCGACGAGATGCTGCAACACATCGCGGCAGCCAAACATGCCGGCCGCAAAAACATCCTGATTCGCGTCGAGCGTGACGGGAATTTCCGCTTTGTGACGATGCCGATCGCCGAAAGCTGAGGGTCTCTACGGCTTCAGACCGGGGCTCAATACAGCGCGACGCGCGGGAAGGTCCAGCTTGTGCCTTTCGGACCGCTTTCCGCATAGACCCCGGGCGAGCCGCCATTGGCCGGCGGATGGGCGGTGATTGCAGTGATCCGCTGCCCGTTCACGAAGAAAGTCGCGGTGTTGCCGCTGGTCACGATCTCGATTTCGTTGGCGGCATTGGGCGCGGTATTGACCGCCGGCGCGGCTTGCGGCGGGACGACGGTCTGCCAGATGCCGTGGTTCAGGCGATCGATCGAGGCCTTGCCATCGAGGGTGATCGTCGCCGTATAGAAATTCTGCAGGTCCGAACCCCAGAACCACACGCCGACCGCGCCGACGGTGTCTTCATTGGCAGGTGTCGGCAGGGACGGCGGGTTGATCTCGCGGACACACCAGTCGCCTTGCGCGATGGTCAAGCTGGCGTTGGAGCGCCAGGCGCTGCCGCTGACCGGCGGGGTCAGCACCAGCCCGTTGGCGGTGAACGCCGCGACATTGTCCGGTTGCCCCCAGCCGGGATCGGCATTCTTGAAATTGTCCTCGAAGACCGGGTTGGTGGTCTTTTGGCAGGCCGAAGCGGCGCTTGCCGCGCAGCACAGCATCGCCAGACTGACAGTTAAGAGTTTTACCGCCACTATCTTCCCCCTACCGCGCGGAAGAAAATTGTCGCCGAGCCGCCGGGCGCCGTCAAACCGCCGCGACACGAAGCGGCGGCGGTCACGGCGAAGCGGCGGATTTCCTACTCGGCGGCAAGCGCCTGCGTCCCCGCAGAGGCGCGGAATCGGTCGAGAAGACCCGCGGCTTTCTGTGCCGCGCGCCGGCGATTCGCTTCCTTGACGTGGCCAAAGCCGCGGATTTCGAGCGGCAACGCCGCCAGCTCGACGGCCGCGGGCAGGTTGGCTTTGGTGAGATTGGCGGCGATCTCGCCGAGCTGCGCTTCGTATTCGGCGATGGCCGCCCGTTCGGCGCGGCGCTCCCCGGTGCGGCCAAAAATATCGAAAGGCGTCCCGCGCAGCCGCTTGAGCTTTGCCAGTACCCGGAAGCCCGCGAGCATCCACGGCCCGTATTCGTGCTTGATGAGGTGCCCGCTCGCCGGGTCGCGCCCCGCGGTGAGCGGCGGCGCGAGATGGAATTTGAGGCGATAATCGCCCTCGAATTGCTCGCCGATCCGCTTTACGAAGTCGCTGTCGGTGTAGAGCCGAGCGACCTCGTACTCGTCCTTGTAGGCCATCAGCTTGAAGAGGGCGCGCGCGGCCGCGTCGGTGAGCGCCGTGCCGCCGGGAACGGCCAAGCCTTCGGCGCCGCGGACTTGCCTGATCTTGTCGCCGTAACGCGCGGCGTAGGCGGCGTTCTGGTACCGGGTGAGGAACGCGACACGGCGCGAGATCACTTCGTCTAGCGTCTCGGACAGGCGATGCGTTTCGGGAGCGGCGGCGGCTGGCGTCGCGCGCCCGGCGACCAGCGCCGGGTCGATCGCGGTGCGGCGGCCCCAGCGGAAGGCGCGCCGGTTGAACTCGACCGCCGCGCCGTTGAGCTCGATCGCGCGCAAGATCGCTTCCGCCGAGACCGGCACGAGGCCGCGTTGATAGGCGTAACCGAGCATGAAGAGATTGGTCGCCAGCGAGTCGCCGAGAAGCCCCGTCGCCAGGCCCGTCGCATCGAGAAACTCGGCGCCGCCCTGGCCGACCGCATTGATGACCGCACTCGACAATTGCTGCTCGGGAAAGGCGAGGTCGGGGTTGCGGGTGAAGTCGCCGGTGATCGTCTGGTGGCTGTTGACGACGGCGCGGGTTTCGCCAGGGCGCAGCTTCGACAGCGCTTCACCGCTTGCCGACACCACGAGATCGCAACCGAGCAACAGCTTCGCGCCGCCATTGGCGATGCGCACGGCGTGGATCGCCCCGGGGCTGACGGCCACGCGCACATGGCTCAGCACCGCGCCGCCTTTTTGCGCAAGGCCGGTCATGTCAAGCACGGTGACGCCCTTGCCTTCGAGGTGCGCCGCCATGCCGACGAGCGCGCCGATCGTCACCACGCCGGTGCCGCCGACCCCGGTGACGAGGATGCCGTAGGGTTCGTCGAGCGCGGGGAGGGCCGGCTCGGGAAGCTCGGGCAGCCCGTCTTCGCCCCCCGATTCATTAGCCACGCCGGTTTCACGCTTCTTGAGGCTGCCGCCCTCGACCGTCACAAAGCTCGGGCAGAAACCCTTGAGGCAGGAGTAGTCCTTGTTGCAGCTCGACTGGTCGATCGACCGCTTGCGGCCGAACTCGGTCTCGACCGGCACGACCGAGACGCAATTCGATGCGGTCGAGCAATCACCGCAGCCTTCGCAGACGAGGTCGTTGATGACAACGCGCTTGGCCGGGTCGGGGAAACGGCCGCGCTTCCTGCGCCGGCGCTTCTCGGCAGCGCAAGTCTGGTCGTAGACAATGGCGCTGACCCCCTTGAACTCGCGGATTTCGCGCTGCACGGCGTCGAGATCGTCGCGGTGCCGCACGGTTGCGTTAGCCGGAAAGTCTGTGCCGGGCGCGTATTTCTCGGGCTCGTCGGTGACCACGACGATCGGCCCGACCCCCTCGGCGGCGAGCTGGCGCGCGACGACCGGCACAGTCAGTCCGCCGTCGATCGGCTGGCCGCCGGTCATCGCCACGGCGTCGTTGAACAAGACCTTGTAGGTCATGTTGACCTTGGCGGCGACCGCGGCGCGGATCGCCAGGATGCCGGAATGCGTGTAGGTGCCATCGCCGATATTGGCGAAGACATGCGGCGTCTCGACAAAGGGCGACTGGCCGATCCACGCCGCGCCCTCGCCCCCCATCTGGCTGAACGTCGCGGTCGAGCGCTCCATGAATTGCGACAGGTAATGACAGCCGATGCCGGCGAGCGCGCGGCTGCCTTCCGGCACCTTGGTCGAGGTGTTGTGCGGGCAGCCCGAGCAGAAATAGGGCGTGCGCAGGAACGGCACGACATTGCCGGAGAGCTGCTTTTCCTTTTCTTCGAGGAAAGCGAGCCGATCCGCGATCCGTGGCGAGGAATGGAAGCGGGCGAGGCGTTTGGCGATGACGCGCGCGATCTGCGCGGGTGACAACTCGCCAGGCGAGGGGAGGATCCACTCGCCGCTGTCGTCATGCTTGCCGATAATGCGCGGCCGCGCGGCAGCCGGCCAGTTGTAGAGCTGTTCCTTTAATTGTGGCTCGATAACCCCCCGTTTTTCCTCGACCACGAGGATCTCCTCGAGCCCTTCGGCGAAGGCGCGCGCGCCCCGCGGCTCGAGCGGCCAGGCCATCGCCACCTTGTACACCCGCAACCCGATTTTCTCGGCTTCGGCCTCGTCGATGCCGAGATCGTCGAGCGCCTGGCAGACATCGAGATAGGATTTGCCGGTCGTGACGATACCGAAACGCGGCTTTGTGCTGTCGATGACGACGCGGTCGAGCTTGTTGGCCCGGGCGAAGGCGCGCACCGCATCGAGCTTCCACCGGTGCAGGCGCATCTCTTGATCGAGCGGGGTATCCGGCCAGCGAATGGCCAGCCCGCCCGGCGGCATCGCGAAATCTTCCGGGAGGAGGATGCGCACGCGATCCGGGTGCAGGTTGACCGAGGCTGAGGAATCCATTGTCTCGGCCACGGTCTTGAACCCGACCCAGCAACCCGAATAACGCGACATCGCCCAGCCGTAGAGGCCGAGATCGAGAATGTCCTCGACCCCC
>DATJSH010000078.1:0-32598 GCA_035504235.1 Allostellaceae bacterium
CGCGTGGTACGCGAAGATGTTCGGCGCGGAAATCGTCCGCTCGGTGATGACGAGCGGCATCGAGCGCACCGACATCAAGCTCGCCGGGGTCAACCACTTCATCGCCAAGGTGCCCGACAGCGCCGAGCTCGCCGAAAAGCCGGAGAGCAGCTTTGTTGGGCTCGACCATATCGGGTTGCGCGTCAACGGCATCGACGCGGTGTGTGACGCGCTCAAGGCAAAGGGCGCCGAATTCACCGTCGAGCCCAAAACGATCCGCCCCGGCGTGCGCATCGCCTTTGTCCGCGGCCCGCAAAACGTGCTGATCGAGCTCCTCGACCGCGACGTCGGCTGATTGAGAACAACCCGCTTCCTGGCGAAAGCCGGATCCCCTTTTCGGGGGCCGGAACGGTTGATGGCTGGATTCCGGCCTTCGCCGGAATGACGACGTGGCATATGATGATCGCGCTTTGGCATCGATGACGCCCGGAGCCACAATCATGGCGACAATCATGGCTAAGCTCCCTTCACGCTTTTCCCTCACCGTTGCGCTCTCGCTCGCCATCGGCGCGGGCGGCCCGCTGTTGCAAGCGGCGACCCTGACCCCCGCCCCCGGCGCGCCTGCGCCATCCTTCAGCGCCAAGGACATCGACGGCCGCGCCGTGAGCCTTAGCGACTATCTCGGCAAAACAATCATCCTCGAATGGACCAACGACGGCTGCCCGTTTGTCGGCAAGCACTACAACAGCGGCAACATGCAAGCCCTGCAGCGGCGCTTCACGGCGGCGGGCGATGTGTGGCTGACCATCGCCTCATCGGCGCCGGGCGAGCAGGGCTATGTGACGCCGGCCGATGCGCGCGCCGACATGGCGCGTTGGCACGCCGCGCCGAGCGACTTCCTGCTCGATCCGGACGGCGCCGTGGGGCGGCTTTACGGCGCCAAGGCGACCCCGACCATGGCGGTGATCGACCCCAAGGGCGTCCTTGCCTATATCGGCGCGATCGACGACACGCCGTCCACCGATCTCGACGACGTCAAGACCGCGAAGAATTATGTCGTGGCCGCGCTCGGCGAGCTCGCCGCGGGAAAACCGGTGGCGGTCTCGGCGACCCGCGCCTATGGATGCAGCATCAAATACAAGACGAGCTAGCCGCCCATCCCGCTGACGATGCGATTTTCGCAAAATCAAATTTCTCTCTTGACAAATGTTCTTGTTTTGTACATATAGGAGGCTCGTTGATTGAAGACCGAAACCGGAGCTAGTCGAGCGAACTGACGATCTCGTGCCGCAAGGACCAACAAAGCGATAGAACGCAGGCGCGTCGAGGGCGCCAACAACAATCACCCGGCCGCCGTCTCACGGACAATAACGACCAACAATCGTGAGGCCGCGGTCAGAGGAAAACCCTTCAGCCCTCGCCCAAACGAGCTCACCGGCGCGACCCGAGGACCGCCAGACAAACCGGAAGTAGGCAGTGAATAAGACTTTTAGAACCTGCTCGCCGGGGCGGCGAGAGCATGCCCTCCCCCGTCTCGCGCCGTCGAGCGGTGCTCGACACCCTCTCCCGCCTGCCCACCTGCGGGAGAGGGATGACCGACGCGTCAGCGGCGGGTGGGTGAGGGTAACGCCGTCGGATGCGGAGGGGGCGAGCTACGCCGCCTCTTCTTCCTCTTCGCGCTCCGGCACCGGGCCGGAATCCTGGCCCTTCGCCTCGGGGTCGCGGTCGACCAGTTCGATCACCGCCATCGCCGCATTGTCGCCGTAGCGATAGCCGGCCTTGATGATCCGGGTGTAGCCGCCGGGCCGGGTCTTGTAGCGCTCGGCCAGCGCGGTGAGCAGCTTGTCGGCAAGCTTTTCGTCGTGCAGCGTCGCGATCGCGCGGCGCCGGTTGGCAAGCCCGCCGCGGCGCCCCATCGAGATCAGCCGCTCGACCACCGGGCGCAGATCCTTAGCTTTGGGCAAGGTCGTGGTGATCTGCTCGTGCTTGATGAGCGAGGCGCAAAGGTTCTCGAACATCGCCTTGCGATGTTCGGAGCGGCGGCTGAAGCCGCGTCCGTGCATGCCGTGGCGCATGTCCCTGCCTCTCCCCTATCCCTTCGCGGCGGCCTTAATACGGCTCGTCGATGCGCTTGGCCAGATCCTCGATGTTCTCGGGCGGCCAGTTCTGGATCTCCATGCCGAGATGAAGCCCCATATTCGCCAGCACCTCCTTGATCTCGTTCAAGGATTTGCGGCCGAAATTGGGGGTGCGGAGCATTTCCGCCTCGGTCTTCTGCACCAAATCGCCGATATAGACGATGTTGTCGTTCTTGAGGCAGTTCGCCGAGCGCACCGACAGCTCCAGCTCGTCGACCTTGCGCAGCAGGTTCTTGTTGATGAGCGGCTCGTCGGTCCGCTCCTTCTCCTCGCGCCGCGTCGGCTCTTCGAAATTGATGAAGAGCTGGAGCTGGTCCTGGAGGATGCGCGCCGCCAGCGCGACCGCGTCTTCCGGGGTCACCGCGCCGTTGGTTTCGACATTGAGCACGAGCTGGTCGAGGTCGGTTTCCTGCCCGACGCGCGTGTTCTCGACGCGGTAGGCGACCTTGCGCACCGGGCTGTAGAGCGCGTCGACCGGGATGAGGCCGATCGGCGCATCCTCCGGCCGGTTGTCGGCCGCCGGGATATAGCCCTTGCCGATCTCGACCGTCAGCTCCATCGAGATGCGCGCGCCGTTGTCGAGCGTGCAGATCACCAGATCGGGGTTGAGGATATCGATGTCATGCCCGGTCTCGATCGCGCCGGCGCGAACCTCGCCCGGCCCGGTCGCCCGCAGCCGCATGCGCTTCGGCCCTTCGCCGTGCATGCGCAAACCGATGCCCTTGACGTTGAGGACGATATCCGTCACGTCCTCGAGCACGCCGGGAATCGACGAGAACTCGTGGAGGACGCCCTCGATCTGCATGGAGGTCACCGCCGCGCCCTGCAGCGAGGACAGCAGCACGCGCCGCAGCGCGTTGCCGAGCGTCAGCCCGAAGCCGCGCTCCAGCGGGCCCGCGATGATCCGCGCCGAACGCTTTGCGTCATCGCCCGGCTCGACCTCCAGCTCCTTCGGCTTGCGGAGCAGCTGCCAGTTTCGCTGAATCAAAGAAACATCGGTCATTGATCGTATGTCCTATCGACATCCGGGCCGGCGATGCCGCCGGCGATTTTGCGTTGCGCCGCCGCCATACGGCAGCGCGGCACAGGGCCTGTTGTCAGACCCGGCGCCGTTTGGGTGGGCGGCAGCCGTTATGCGGGATCGGCGTGACGTCTCGAATAGAAGTGATAGCGAAACCAACACTTTGCAAGGCGCGCAGGGCAGACTCGCGTCCCGAGCCGGGCCCCTTCACCTCGATGTCGAGGGTGCGCATGCCATGCTCCATCGCCTTGCGGCCGGCATCCTCGGCGGCGATCTGCGCCGCGTAGGGGGTCGATTTGCGCGAGCCCTTGAAGCCCTGGCTGCCCGACGACGACCAGGCGATCGCATTGCCCTGGGCATCGGTGATGGTGATCATTGTGTTGTTGAACGTTGCATTCACATGGGCGGTGCCCGAGGTGATGTTCTTGCGTTCGCGACGCCGCAGCCGCGGCGCTGCTGCCGTACCTCTTGCCATTTAGCCGTTCCGCCGTATCGAGGGGATGATCAAAAAGAACCTATTTCTTCTTGCCGGCGATCGGCCGCGCCGGGCCTTTGCGCGTGCGCGCATTGGTATGCGTGCGCTGGCCGCGCACCGGCAGGCCTTTGCGGTGCCGCAGGCCCCGATAACAGCCGAGGTCCATCAGCCGCTTGACGTTCATCGCCACGGTGCGGCGCAGATCGCCCTCGACCATGTACTCGCGGTCGATCAGCTCGCGGACGCGGAGCACTTCGTCGTCGGTCATGTCGTTGGCCCGCCGATCGAGCGGGATGCCGACCTTGTTGCAGATTTCGAGGGCCTTGGTGCGGCCGATGCCATGAATGTATGTGAGGGCGATTGGCACACGTTTCTGATTGGGGATGTTTACGCCGGCAATTCGCGCCACGGGCGCCTCTCCTCGAATTCGGGCATGGGCAACGGAGCGTGGGATCGCTCCCTCGCGGAGGCAGGGATTATACGGATAGGCGGCGCAGCGTCAATCGGCGTTTGGTCGGAGAATCACTCCGAAATGATCGTCTCGATCGCCCGCGTCACCGCGTCCATCTCCCCCATGCCATCGACCGTCTCGAGAATGCCCTTGGCACGGTAGTAAGGCAGGATAGGCGCGGTCTGGCGATGGTAGACCTCGAAGCGTTTCTGCACCGCTGCGGGCTGGTCATCGGGGCGGCGAACGAAATCGGTCGCGCCGCAAAAATCGCAAACGCCATCCTTCCTGGGGCGATTGTTTTGATCGTGGTAGCTGGCGCCGCAGTTGCGGCAGGTGAACCGGCCGGCGAGCCGGTCGACCAGGGCCGCCTCGTCGACCTCCATCAGAATCACATGGTCGAGCTTGAGCTTGTGGCGCGCCAGCATCGCGTCCAGCGCCTCCGCCTGCGGAATGGTGCGCGGAAAGCCGTCGAGGATGACGCCGCTCTTGGCCTCGGGTGCGGTGATATGGGATTCGATCAGCTCGATGACGACGTCGTCCGAGACCAGCGCGCCCGACTCCATGATCGCCTTGATGCGACGGCCGAGCTCGCTGTCCGATGCGGTCTCGGCGCGCAGCATGTCCCCGGTCGCAAGCTGAACCAGGCCGTGCGCCTGTTCGAGGCGCCTGGCCTGCGTTCCCTTGCCGGCGCCTGGCGGCCCCAGCAGGATCAAATTCATCCCCGGCGTCTCCCCAGCCGCGCCTTTTTGATCAGCCCCTCATATTGATGCGCGAGGAGATGCGAATGAATCTGCGCGACGGTGTCCATTGTAACGCTGACGACGATCAGGAGGCTCGTGCCGCCAAAATAGAACGGCACCGAATATTGCGAGATCAGGATTTCCGGCAGGATGCAGACCCCCGCGAGATAGGCCGCGCCGACCACGGTCAGCCGCGTCAGCACGTAATCGAGATGGTCGGCGGTGTTCTTGCCCGGCCGGATGCCGGGAATGAAGCCGCCATACTTCCGCAGGTTGTCGGCGGTCTCGGTCGGGTTGAAGACGACGGCCGTGTAGAAGAATGTGAAGAAGATGATGAGGCCAACATAAAGGATTATGTAGGCGGGCCGGCCATGGCCGAGCCAGGCGGTGATCGTGCCGAGCCAGCCGAAATCCTGGCCGCCGCTCTGCTGGAAGGTCGAGATCGTCGCCGGCAACAGCAACAGGGAGGAGGCAAAGATCGGCGGGATCACGCCCGAGGTGTTGATCTTGAGCGGGAGATGCGACGATTCGCCGCCGAACATGCGGTTGCCGACCTGACGCTTCGGGTACTGCACGAGGATGCGGCGCTGAGCCCGCTCCATGAAGACGATAAAGGTGACGACGGCAACTGACATCACCAGGAAGATGACGATGAACACCGGCGACAATGCGCCAGTGCGGCCCAACTCCAGGGTCGCGGCAAGCGCATGCGGGAGGTTGGCGACGATGCCCGCCATGATGATCAGCGAAATCCCGTTGCCGATGCCGCGCGCGGTGATCTGCTCGCCGAGCCACATCAGAAACATCGTGCCGCTGGTCAGTGTGATGACCGTCACGATCCGGAAAAAGAGACCGGGGTCGATGACCGCGGACGCCGCCCCCGAGCGCATGCTTTCGAGCCCGACCGCAATACCGTAGGACTGCACCAAGGCCAGGGCCACCGTGCCGAAGCGGGTGTACTGGTTGATCTTCTTGCGACCGCTCTCGCCTTCCTTCTTCAGCTCTTCGAGCTGCGGCGACACGGCCTGCAAGAGCTGAACGATGATCGATGCCGAGATGTACGGCATGATCCCCAAGGCGAAGATCGACATGCGCCCGAGCGCGCCGCCCGAAAACATGTTGAACATGCCGAGAATGCCGCCGGCGTTTTGGTTGAAAATTTGCTGCAGGATCGCCGGGTCGATCCCGGGGATGGGAATGTAGGTGCCAAGGCGATAAGCGACCAGCGCGCCGAGCGTGAACCAGATGCGGTTCTTCAGTTCGGTCGCCTTGGAGAAAGCGCCAAAATTTATGGAGCTTGCGAGTTGCTCGGCGGCTGACGCCATCGGTTCGTTCCCTGCCTCGACAGAGGCCGCTTATAAAATAGGCGCTCGCGCGTCGATTAGAAAGCTTGTGGGCTCTCCTTGCGCGATCCCGCCCCAGGGACGGCTAAGCTTCGCTCTCCGGTTTCGCCGGCTTGGCGCGGCGGGCGCGCGGCTTCGGCGCCTCGGCCTCCGCGGCCGGCGCTTCCGCCTCGGGTTCCGGCGCGGGCGCCGCAGCCTCAACCCTCGCGCCTTCCGGCAGCACCACCTTGCCGCCCGCCTTTTCGACCGCGGCAATCGCCGCCTGGGAGGCCCCGGCAACCTCGATCGTGATCTTGGTCTTGAGCTCGCCCTTGGCGAGGAGGCGCACCCCGTCACCGGCCCGGCGCAGGATGCCGGCGGCGACCAGCGCCTTGCCGTCGATCGTATCCTTTGCCGCGAGCTTCTTGGCGTCCAGCGCCTGCTGCAGCCGGCCGAGGTTCACGACCTTGTAGTCCTTCTGGAAAATCTTGTTGTTGAAGCCCCGCTTCGGCAACCGGCGATGCAGCGGGGTCTGGCCGCCCTCAAAGCCGTTGATCGCGACGCCGGAGCGGCCGAGCTGCCCCTTGCCGCCATGCCCCGCGGTCTTGCCCTTGCCGGAGCCGATGCCGCGCCCGAGGCGTTTCGCGCGATAATGCGCGCCCGGATTGTCTCTGATCTCGTTGAGCTTCATCGCCTGCCATCCTGCTGTCATTGCGAGCGGACCGAAGCAATCTCGTTCCGCCGGGTTTCCTTAAGCGAGATTGCCGCGTCACCTACGGCTTCCCGCAATGACAAAGAAAAACCTATTCCTCCACCCTCAGCAGGTGCCTCACCTTGTTGATCATGCCGCGCACCGAGGGCGTGTCCTCGAGTGTGCGCCGGCGGTGCAGCTTGTTGAGGCCGAGGCCCTTGAGCGTCTGTTCCTGGTCGAAGCGGCGACCGATCGGACTACCGGTCTGCACCACCGTGACGGTCTTCTTGGCTTCGGCTTTTGCCTGGGCGCCGCGGGCCATTACGCCGGCTCCTTCGCCTCGGTTTCGCGGCGGCCGAGCACCTCGTTGACCTTCTTGCCGCGCCGCGCCGCGACCGCACGCGGGCTGGTGACATGGGTCAGCGCCGCGAAGGTCGCCTTGATCATGTTGTGCGGGTTCGAGCTGCCGACCGACTTAGCGACGACGTCCTGCACGCCAAGCGCCTCGAAGATCGCGCGCATCGGACCGCCAGCGATGATGCCGGTGCCGGGCTTGGCGGCGCGAATGATGACCTTGCCCGCGCCATAGCTGTCGGCGATGTCATGATGCAGCGTGCGGCCCTCGCGCAGCGGCACGCGGACGAGGCCGCGTCGCGCCTGCTCGGTCGCCTTGCGGATCGCTTCCGGCACCTCGCGCGCCTTGCCCGAACCGTAGCCGACCCGGCCCTTCCGGTCGCCGACGACGACGAGCGCCGCAAAGCCGAAGCGTCGGCCGCCTTTCACCACCTTGGCGACACGGTTGATGCTGACAAGTTTTTCGGCAAACTCGCTCTCCTCGGACCGTTCGCGCGGCTGGCGATCATCGCCGCCGCGGCGACGGCGACCGCCGTCACCGCCGCCTTCGCGCTGACCTCCCGGACCGCGAGGACCCGATCCCGGACCTCGGGGCGGTCCGCCCTGTGTGCGTGCCATCGGCAGTCCCTTCTAGAAATCGAGCCCGCCCTCGCGGGCGGCGTCGGCCAGAGCCTTGATCCGGCCATGAAAGATATAGCCGCCGCGGTCGAAGATGACCTGGGCGATCCCGGCTTCCTTGGCGCGCGCGGCGATCAGCTTGCCGACCGCAGTCGCCGCGGCCTTGTCTGCGCCGGTTTTCGCGTCCTTCTTGACCCCGGCATCGAGCGTCGAGGCGGCGGCGAGCGTCCGGCCAGCGGCGTCGTCAATGATCTGCGCGTAGATATGGCGCGACGACCGGAATACGGTCAGCCGTGGGCGCAGTCTACCCGCCTGCCGCAGCTTATAGCGCACCCGTTGTTTCCGGCGCGCGAAGAGCTCTGCTGATTTCTTCGCCATGACTCTTACTTCTTCTTGCCTTCCTTGCGACGGATGGTTTCCTCGGCATACTTGATGCCCTTGCCTTTGTATGGCTCGGGCCCGCGGAAGGCGCGGATCTCGGCGGCGACCTGGCCGACGCGCTGCTTGTCGGCGCCAGTGATCGCGATCAGGGTTGGTCGCTCGCAGGCGATCTGAATGTCCTGCGGGATCGGATACGGGATGTCGTGGCTGTAGCCGAGCTGCAGGTTGAGGGTGCGGCCCTGCACCGCGGCGCGGTAGCCGACGCCGTTGATCTCAAGAACACGGGTGAAGCCGGCCGAAACGCCGGTCACCATGTTGTTGACCAGCGCCCGCGTCGTGCCCCACATCGCCCGCGCGCGCTTCGACTCGTCCTTCGGCGCGATCGTAATGTGGCCCTCGGCGATCGTCGCGCTGACGTCCTGGCTGACCGTCAGGCTCAATTTGCCTTTAGCGCCGCTGACACTGAGCACCTGCCCGCCCAGCGCGGCCTGGACGCCGGCGGGGATCGCGACAGGGTTCTTGCCGATGCGAGACATGGTTTCTTCCTAAATCTCCGGGCTCAGAACACCCGGCACAGCACTTCGCCGCCGACCTTGGCGGCGCGGGCCTCGCTGTCCGACATGACGCCGCGCGGCGTCGACAGGATCGAGATGCCGAGCCCGTTATAGACCCGCGGCAGATCGACGAGCCTAGAATAAATCCGCCGTCCCGGTTTTGAGACGCGCGAGATTTCGCGGATTACCGGCTCGCCGTCGACGTATTTCAGCTCGATCTTCAATTCGGCAATTCCGGGGCGCACCTGCTCGCGCGTATAGCCGCGTATATAGCCTTCGCGCTTCAGCACTTCGAGCACGTTGGCGCGATGCTTCGAAGCCGGCGACGCGACCACCGCCATCCGCGCCCGCTGTCCATTGCGGATGCGGGTCAGCATGTCGCCGAGCGGATCGCTCATCGTCATGGACGCCCTCCCCTCACCAACTCGACTTGACCATGCCCGGGATCTGCCCGGACGAGGCCAACTCACGCACGGCGATGCGCGACAAGCGGAACTTGCGGTAAAAGCCGCGCGGCCGCCCGCTCATCTCGCAGCGGTTGCGCACACGCGTCGCCGAACTGTTGCGCGGCAGCCGGGCGAGCTTCAGCTGCGCCTCGAAACGCTCTTCAGGGGCGGCGTCGCGGTCGCGCGCCAGCGCCTTGAGGCGGGCGCGGCGTGGCGCAATCAACTTCGCCATCTTGGCGCGCCGTGCATTTTTTTCGATCGAGCTCTTCTTCGCCATCGGTGATCTTTCCGGGAAGGCAGGTCAGTTCATGAAGGGCATGTCGAAGGCCTTGAGCAGCGCTTTGGCTTCGGCATCGGTCTCGGCGGTGGTGACGATGACGATGTCCATGCCGCGTTGGCTGTCGACCTTGTCGTAATCGATCTCGGGGAAGACAAGCTGTTCCCTGAGGCCCAGCGCATAATTGCCGCGCCCGTCGAAGCTGCGGTTCGACACGCCGCGGAAGTCGCGTACACGCGGTAGCGCGATGTTGATGAGCCGGTCGAGAAACTCGTACATGCGTTCGCGGCGCAGCGTCACCTTGACACCGATCGGCATGTTCTTGCGCAGCTTGAAAGTGGCGATCGACTGCTTGGCGCGGATCACCACCGGACGCTGCCCGGTGATCGCGGTCAGGTCGCCGACCGCAGCGTCGATCTTCTTCGAATCCTGCACCGCCTCGCCGACCCCGATGTTGACAACGATCTTGTCGAGGCGCGGCACCTGCATCCGGTTTTCGTAGCCGAATTCCTTCATCAGAGCCGGGTGCACGGTCTCCTTGTAGCGATCTTGCAGGCGGGACATTTCCCTCACCTCACTTGTCGAGCACTTCGCCCGAGCGGCGGGCGATGCGGACCTTGCGGCCATCATCCAGCGTCTTGAAGCCGATCCGCGTCGGCTTGCCCGACGAGGGATCGACATGGGCAACATTCGAGACGTGGATCGTCAGCTCCTTTTCGACGATGCCACCCTGCTCGCGCATGCTCTGGCGCGTATGGCGGCGGGCGACGTGGACACCCTGCACAATGAGGCGCGATTCCGCCGGGAAGACGCGCAGCACCTCGCCCTGCTTGCCCTTGTCGCGGCCGCTGATGACGACAACGTTGTCGCCTTTCTTGATCTTCAGCTTCGCCATCACAGGACTTCCGGCGCCAACGAAGCGATCCTGAGAAACTTCTTGGCGCGCAACTCGCGGGTGACCGGGCCAAACACGCGGGTCCCAATCGGCTCGTTCTGGCGGTTGATCAGCACCGCGGCGTTGCGGTCGAAGCGGATCGCGCTGCCATCGATGCGGCGAACCGGAAAGGCGGTGCGCACAATGACGGCACGGTGCACATCGCCCTTCTTGACGCGGCCACGCGGGATCGCCTCCTTGACCGAGACGATGATCACGTCGCCGACGCCGGCCGTCTTGCGCTTCGAGCCGCCCAGAACCTTGATGCACTGGACCCGGCGCGCGCCCGAATTGTCGGCGACGTCGAGATTGGTCTGCATCTGGATCATACGGCACCCTCTATCTCGGCCTCGACCGTCGTGCCGGTCACCTCGGCCTCATGCTCGACCTGCTGCGCGCGTGCGCGGCGCCGCGCGAGCCCCGGTGCGACGCCGGTCGCCTCCCCCATTACAACCCAGCTCTTTCGTTTCGAGATCGGACGGCTTTCCTCGATCTGCACCGCGTCGCCGGTGTGGAACTTGTTGTCCTCGTCATGCGCCGCATACTTTTTTGAGCGCGTGACGAACTTCTTGTAGACCGGGTGCATGACCCGCCGTTCGACGCGCACGATCACGGTCTTGTTGCTGGCGTCGCTGACGACGATGCCCTGGAGAATGCGTTTCGGCATCTAAACCCCTCAGGCCTTCGCGGTGGCGCGTTGCCGTTCGCCAAGGACCGTCTTGATACGCGCGATATCGCGCCGCGCCTGGCGCACCCGAGCGGTATTCTCAAGCTGACCGCTCGCGCGCTGAAAGCGCAGGTTGAAGATTTCCTTGCCCAATATCTCGACCTGGTCGGCGAGTTCGTCGGGGGTGCGGCTGCGTAGGTCGCGCGCCTTTGTCGTCCTCATGCCGCGCCTTCCTCGCCGGCGCGGACCACGAACCTGGTCGCGACCGGCAGCTTTGCCGCGGCGAGCTCAAAGGCCTCGCGCGCAACCTCGCGCTCGACGCCGTCAAGCTCGAACATGATGCGGCCCGGTTTCACCCGGCAGATCCAGTATTCGGGCGAGCCCTTGCCGCTGCCCATGCGGACCTCGGCCGGCTTGGTCGATACAGGCACGTCCGGAAAGATGCGAATCCAGACGCGGCCGACGCGGCGAATATGACGGGTGATCGCCCGCCGCGCCGCCTCGATCTGACGCGCGGTAATCCGGCCCGGCTCAACCGATTTCATGCCGTAGGCGCCGAAATTGAGCGAGGTGCCGCCCTTGGCCATGCCGTGGACACGGCCCTTATGCGCCTTGCGGTATTTGGTGCGTTTGGGGGCAAGCATCGTCTAATCCCTGTCGCGGTCGCGGTCCCGGCCGCCGGTCGGCCGACGGTCACCGGGCGGCTGCGACTCGGAGAGCAGCTTGTCCTGCGCCATCGGGTCATGCGCCAGAATCTCGCCCTTGAACACCCAGACCTTGACGCCGCACGTACCGTAAGTGGTCTTGGCAGTGCCGTAGCCGAAATCGACATTGGCGCGCAGCGTGTGCAGCGGGACACGACCTTCGCGGTACCATTCCATGCGCGCGATCTCAGCCCCGCCGAGCCGGCCCGAGCAATTGATGCGGATGCCCTGGGCGCCAAAGCGCATCGCTGACTGCACCGCGCGCTTCATCGCGCGGCGAAACGCGACGCGACGCTCCAATTGCTGTGCGATGCCCTCGGCGATCAGCTTCGCCTCGATCTCGGGCTTCCTGATCTCAACGATGTTGAGGCTGACCTCGCTGGTCGTCATCTTCGTGAGATCGCCGCGCAGCTTGTCGATGTCGGCGCCCTTCTTGCCGATGACGACGCCGGGACGCGCCGAATGCAGCGTGATGCGCGTCTTCTTCGCGGCACGCTCGATAAGGATGCGCGCGATCGCCGCCTGACTGAGGCGCCTTTCGAGGAACCGGCGCAGCTTGAGATCGTCGAGCAGTTGCTCGCCATAGCCCTTTTGCGCGAACCAGCGTGAGTCCCAGGTGCGGTTGATGCCGAGCCGGAGCCCGATCGGGTTGACCTTTTGCCCCATCAGGCAGCCTCCTCCCTATGGTCGTCCTCTGCCCGCTCGTGCACCACGACGGTGAGGTGCGAGAAGGATTTTTCGACCCGCGCCGAGCGGCCGCGGCCGCGGGTGTGGAAACGCTTCATCACGAAAGCCCGGCCGACCGTGGCTTCCTTGACGTAAAGCCGGTCGACATCGAGCTGATGATTGTTTTCCGCGTTGGCGATCGCCGCCTGCAGCACCTTCTTCACATCCTGCGCGATGCGCCGGCGCGAAAAGGTCAATTCGGCAAGCGCCGTTTGCGCCGCCTTGCCGCGGATCATTGCCGCGACGAGGTTCAGCTTGCGCGGGCTGGTACGGAGCGCGCGCAGAAAGGCCGAAGCCTCGTTGTCGGCGAGCCGGCGCTCGGCGGAGGGTTTGCCCATCAGGTCCTCTCCCTACGTCCGCCGGGCCCGCTTGTCGCCGGCGTGGCCATAGAAGGTCCGGGTCGGCGAGAACTCGCCGAATTTGTGGCCGATCATGTTCTCGGTGACGAGCACGGGGATGAATTTGTGACCGTTATAGACGCCAAAGGTCAGGCCGACGAATTGCGGAAAGATCGTCGAGCGGCGTGACCAGGTGCGGATCACCTCGTTGCGGCCGGAATTGCGGGACTTCTCCGCCTTCTGCAGTAGATAGCCGTCAACAAACGGCCCTTTCCAGACTGAGCGAGCCACGCTCCCTCTCCTTCTATCGGACCTGACGGCGGCGCAGGATCAGCCGGTCCGTCTGTTTGTTGTGGCGGGTCTTCTTACCCTTGGTCGGCTTGCCCCATGGCGTCACCGGGTGGCGTCCGCCTGAGGTGCGGCCTTCGCCGCCGCCGTGCGGATGGTCGATCGGGTTCATCGCGACGCCGCGCACCGACGGACGGATGCCGAGCCAGCGGCTGCGCCCGGCCTTGCCGATGACAATGTTCTGATGATCAGGGTTCGACACCGCGCCGATCGTTGCGCGGCACTCGCTGCGCACCCGGCGCAGTTCGCCCGAAGCCATGCGCAACAGCGCATAGCCCTGGTCGCGGCCGACAAGCTGCACATAGGTCCCGGCCGAGCGTGCGATCTGACCACCCTTGCCGGGCTTCATCTCGACATTGTGGACAATTGTGCCGGGCGGCATGTTCCTCAACGGCATGGCATTGCCCGGCTTGACATCGACCCGGTCGCCCGAGATGACCGTGTCGCCAGTGCGAAGCCGCTGCGGCGCCAGGATATAGGCCTGTTCGCCATCGGGATATTTGATGAGCGCGATGAACGCGGTGCGGTTGGGGTCGTATTCCAGCCGCTCGACCACCGCCGGAGAGTCGTCCTTGGTGCGCTTGAAGTCGATGACCCGGTAACGCTGCTTATGGCCGCCGCCGCGCCGCCGCATCGTGATGCGGCCGGAATTGTTGCGTCCGCCTTTCTCCTTGAGGCCCGCGGTCAATTTCTTGACCGGCTTGCCTTTCCAAAGCTCGCTGCGGTCGACGGTGACAAGATGGCGCTGCGCCGGGGTGACGGGGTTGTAAGTCTTGAGAGCCATGACTTTAGATCCCCGCCCCTAAATCCCAGTCGTCACGTCGATGCGCGAGCCTTCGGCCAGCGTGACGATCGCCTTTTTGAAATCCGAGCGGCGCCCCGGCCGCCCGCGCACGCGCTTCAGCTTGCCCGGGACGCGGATCGTGTTGACGGCGTCGACCTTCACCGAAAAAAGACCCTCGACCGCAGCCTTGACCTCGCGCTTCGTCGCGGTGAGCGGCACCTTGAAGATGATCTGGTTGTGCTCCGAAACCGTGGTCGCCTTCTCGGTGATCATCGGCGAGCGGATCAGATCGTACATCGCCTGCCGGGTGAGATTCGGCGCGGCACGGGGGATGACGCGAAACCGGCTCATTTGAGGCGCGCCTCCAATTGCTCGACCGCGGCGCGGGTCAGCACCAGCGTGTCGCGGCGCAGGATGTCGTAGACATTGGCGCCGACCGATGGCAGCACGTCGACCTTCGGCAGGTTGCGCGCCGCCTTGGCGAAACCCTCATCGACGGCGCCGTCGATGATCAGTACCGACCCCCAGCCCAGCGTCGCGAATTGGCTGCGCAGCGCCTTGGTCTTGGCCTCGGCGGCGCTCGCGGCGTCGATGACGACGAGCTTGCCTTCGGCCTGCTTCGCCGAAAGCGCCGTCTTGAGCCCGAGCTTCCTGACCTTCTTCTGCAGACCGAATTCGTGGCTCCGCACAACGGGCCCGAAGATCACCGCGCCGCCGCGGAATTGCGGCGAACGCAGGCTGCCCTGGCGGGCGCGGCCGGTGCCCTTCTGCTTGTAGGGCTTCTTGGTCGTCCCGCTGATGTCGCTGATGCCCTTCGTCTTGTGCGTGCCGGCGCGACGTTTGGCGAGCTGCCAATTGACCACGCGCGCCAGGATGTCGCCGCGCACCGGGAGGCCGAACACCTCCTCGGCGAGATCGATGTCGCCGACTTCCTTGTTGTCGAGATCGCGGACGGTGAGTTTCACACCGCACCCCCTTCCTCGGCGCTCGCCTCGGTTTCGGTCGTCTCGACCGTGGCTCCGCTCTCGTCCGTGGTTTCGGCCTCGGGCGCCGCTTCGGCCTCGGGCGCGGCTTCGGGCACCGCGTCGCTGCCCGAGTCATGTCCCCTTAGGGCGGCGGGGAAAGGCAGGTCCGTCGGCACCTTGCGTTTGACGGCATCG
The DNA here is from genome assembly GCA_035504235.1 of Allostellaceae bacterium. GTDB lineage: Bacteria > Pseudomonadota > Alphaproteobacteria > ATCC43930 > CGMCC-115725 > DATARH01. Next base: position 15,109 of record DATJSH010000078.1, read on the forward strand.
CGTACCAGCACCCAACCGCCGGCGCTGCCCGGCACCGAGCCTTTGAGCATCAAGACGCCCCGCTCGGCATCGGTGGCGACGACTTCGAGGCTCAGGGTCGTCACCCGTTCGGCGCCGAGATGGCCCGCCATCTTCTTGTTCTTGAAAGTCTTGCCCGGGTCTTGGCGCTGGCCGGTCGAGCCGAGGCTGCGATGCGAGATCGACACGCCATGAGTCGCCCGCAAGCCGCCGAAATTCCACCGCTTCATGCCGCCGGCGTAGCCCTTGCCGATGCTGGTGCCGGTGACGTCGACATATTGCCCGGCAACAAAATGCGCCGCGGTGATCTCGGCGCCGACCTCGACCAGTGCATCCTCCGAGACGCGAAATTCGGCCGTGTGCGCCTTCGGTTCGACCTTGGCGGCGGCGAAATGACCGCGCATCGGCTTCGACGTATTCTTGACCTTGGCCGCACCGACGCCGAGCTGCAGCGCGGTATAGCCGTCGCGCTCCTGCGTGCGGTGCGCGACCACCTGGCAATTGTCGACGCGCAGCACCGTGACGGGGATGTGATTGCCCTCGTCGGTGAAAACGCGGCTCATGCCGAGTTTCTGCGCAATGAGACCGGTGCGCATTGCCCTGTCCTCTCCCCCGGCCCTAGAGCTTGATCTCGACATCGACGCCAGCGGCGAGATCGAGCTTCATCAGCGCATCCACCGTTTGCGGCGTCGGGTCGACGATGTCGAGCACCCGTTTGTGCGTGCGGATTTCAAATTGCTCACGCGACTTCTTGTCGACATGCGGCGAGCGCAGCACGGTGAATTTCTCGATCCGCGTCGGCAGCGGGATAGGGCCCCGCACCCGCGCGCCGGTACGGCGGGCCGTATTGACGATCTCACTGGTCGACTGGTCGAGCACGCGATGATCGTAGGCCCGCAGGCGGATGCGTATGTTCTGGCCGTCCATCAGGTGTTTCCTGCTTTCCCTCTTGAAACCCGGCTTACGCCGGGGTGAGGCTCGTGTCGCGAGGCGAGCCTCATTTGATGATCTTGGCGACGACCCCGGCGCCGACGGTGCGGCCGCCCTCGCGGATCGCAAAGCGCAGACCCTCTTCCATCGCGATCGGCGCCAGCAGCTCCACCTCCATCGTCACGTTGTCCCCCGGCATCACCATCTCGGTGCCCTCCGGCAGCTTCACCGTCCCGGTCACGTCCGTCGTCCGGAAATAAAACTGCGGACGGTAATTGCCAAAAAACGGCGTGTGCCGCCCGCCCTCCTCCTTGGTCAACACATAGGTCTCGGCGGTGAACACCGTGTGCGGCGTGATCGAACCAGGCTTCGCCAGAACCTGCCCGCGCTCAACCTCCTCGCGCTTCGTGCCCCGCAGCAGAACCCCCACATTGTCCCCCGCCTCGCCCTGATCCAACAGCTTGCGGAACATCTCCACGCCCGTCGCAATCGTCTTCGCCGTCGGCCGCAAGCCGACAATCTCAACCTCATCGCCAACTTTCACGATCCCGCGCTCGATCCGGCCCGTCACCACCGTCCCGCGGCCCGAGATCGTGAACACGTCCTCGATCGGCATCAGGAACGGACGGTCCTTCGGACGCTCAGGCTGCGGGATGTACGTGTCCACCGCATCCATCAGCTCCTCGATCGACTTCTGACCGACCTCAGGCTCCCGCCCCTCCAGCGCGCACAGCGCCGAACCCTTGATGATCGGGATGTCGTCGCCCGGAAACTCATAGCTCGACAACAGCTCGCGAACCTCAAGCTCGACCAGCTCCAAAAGCTCCGGGTCGTCCACCATGTCCACCTTGTTCATGTACACCACCAGCGCCGGCACACCAACCTGACGCGCCAACAGAATGTGCTCGCGCGTCTGCGGCATCGGCCCGTCCGCCGCGCTCACCACCAGGATCGCCCCGTCCATCTGCGCCGCACCCGTGATCATGTTCTTCACGTAGTCCGCATGTCCCGGGCAATCGACATGCGCGTAGTGACGCTTGTCCGTCTGGTACTCGACATGCGCCGTCGCGATCGTGATCCCCCGCGCCCGCTCCTCGGGCGCCTTGTCAATCTGGTCGTACGCCGTGAACGTCGCCCCACCGCGCTCCGCCAAAACCTTCGTGATCGCCGCCGTCAACGTCGTCTTCCCATGGTCAACATGACCGATCGTCCCAACATTGCAGTGCGGCTTGTTCCGCTCAAACTTCGCCTTCGACATCGCCTTTTCTCCGCTCGCGCTTAGGCCATCTTGGCGCGGACTTCGTCCGCCACCGCCTCAGGCACTTGCTCGTAGTGATCGAAATGCATCGTGTACTGCGCCCGCCCCTGCGACATCGAGCGCAACGTGTTGACATAGCCGAACATGTTGGCGAGCGGCACCATCGCATCGACGACGCGGGCGTTGCCGCGCGAATCCATGCCGGTGATCTGGCCGCGTCGGCTGTTCAGGTCGCCGATCACGTCGCCCATATAGTCTTCTGGGGTCACCACCTCGACCCGCATGATCGGTTCGAGCAGCTTTGGCCCGGCCTTGACCGCGCCATCCTTGAACGCCGCCCGCGCGGCGATCTCGAATGCCAGCACGCTTGAATCGACCTCGTGGTAGGCGCCGTCGAACAGCTCGGCTTTAAAGTCGATCAGCGGGAAGCCGGCGATGATGCCGTTTTCCGCAGCGCCCTTGAGCCCCTTCTCGACGCCCGGCACGAATTCCTTTGGCACGGTGCCGCCGACGACGCTGTTCTCGAACACAAAGCCCGACCCCGGCGGCAGCGGCTCAAAGCGCACCTTCACCCGCGCGAACTGGCCCGAGCCGCCGGTCTGTTTGCGGTGGATGTAATCGATCTCGGCCGCGCGGGTGATCGTCTCGCGATAGGCAACCTGCGGCGCACCGATATTGGCGTCGACCTTGAACTCCCGCTTCATGCGGTCGACGATGATCTCGAGGTGCAGTTCGCCCATGCCCTTGATGACGGTCTGGCCGCTCTCGTGATCGACCGTGACACGGAATGACGGGTCTTCGGTCGCCAGCCGCGCGAGCGCCTGCCCCATCTTTTCCTGGTCGCCCTTGGTTTTGGGCTCGACCGCGATCTCGATCACCGGCTCGGGAAACTCCATGCGCTCCAACACCACCGCGTGCGCCGGGTCGCACAGCGTGTCGCCGGTCGTGGTGTTCTTGAGCCCGGCCAACGCGACGATGTCGCCGGCACGCGCTTCCTTGACGTCCTCGCGATGGTTGGCGTGCATCAGCAGCATGCGGCCGACCCGCTCGCGATTGTCCTTGACCGAGTTGAGCACGGTCGAGCCGCCCGCCAGCACGCCCGAATAAATCCGCACAAAGGTCAGCGAGCCGACAAACGGATCCGACATGATCTTGAACGCGAGACCGGAGAACGGCTCGTCGTCGGAGCACTTGCGCACGATCGGCTCATCCGACCCCATCTTGACGCCCTTGATCGCCGCGACGTCGATCGGCGATGGCAGATATTCAATCACCGCATCAAGAAGCGGTTGTACACCCTTATTTTTAAACGCAGAGCCGCACAGCACCGGCACCAGCTTGCCACTGATCGTACCGGTGCGGATGCAGTGCTTGAGGGTCGCTTCGTCGGGCTCTTCGCCGCCGAGATAAGCTTCGAGCGCGTCGTCGTCCTGCTCGACCGCCTGCTCGACCAGCTTCGCGCGGTATTCCCGTGCCTCGGCCTGCAGCTCGATGGGAATGTCGATCTCATCGAACTCGGCGCCGAGCGTCTCGTCGCGCCACTTCAAGGCCTTCATCCGGACCAGATCGACAATGCCGACAAAATCGGCTTCAGTGCCGATGGGCAGCTGTGTGACTGCGGCGTTGGCGCCGAGCCGGTCGAGGATCATCTCGACGCAGCGCTTATAATCAGCGCCGATACGGTCCATCTTGTTGACGAAGCAGATGCGCGGAACGCCGTATTTGTCGGCCTGACGCCACACCGTCTCGGATTGCGGCTCGACGCCGGCGACCGAATCGAACACCGCGACCGCGCCGTCGAGCACGCGCAACGAGCGCTCGACCTCGATCGTGAAGTCGACATGGCCCGGCGTGTCGATGATATTGACCCGGTGGTCGAGCCAAAAGCAGGTCGTCGCAGCCGAGGTGATCGTGATGCCGCGTTCCTGCTCCTGCTCCATCCAATCCATCGTCGCGGTGCCTTCGTGCACCTCGCCAATCTTGTAGGAGCGCCCGGTATAATAAAGAATCCGCTCGGTCGTCGTCGTCTTACCCGCATCGATGTGAGCCATGATGCCGATATTGCGATAGCGCTCGAGAGGCGTCGTCCGTGCCATCACTCACTCGTCCCGGCGGCGCCAAAGCAGCCGCCTGCCAAAAAATTTGAGCCGACGCCCACTGCGCCGGCCCACGAATTCCCCTCCGCTACCACCTGTAATGCGAGAAGGCCTTGTTCGCGTCGGCCATGCGATGCGTGTCTTCACGCCGCTTCACCGCGACCCCCCGATTATTGGCAGCATCGAGCAGTTCGCCCGAAAGCCGCTCTTCCATTGTGTTTTCCGACCGCGCCCGCGACGATGAAATGAGCCAGCGGATCGCCAGCGCCTGGCCGCGGTCCTGACGGACCTCGACCGGCACCTGATAGGTGGCGCCGCCGACGCGGCGCGAGCGGACTTCGACCGCGGGGCGCACATTTGCCAACGCGTCATGGAAGACGCGGATCGGGTCCTGGCCGCTGCGCCGCTGGATGCGCTCGAGGGCGCCGTAGACAATATGCTCGGCGACCGATTTCTTGCCTTCGTACATCAGGCAATTCATGAACTTGGACACGACGGTGTCACCGAATTTCGGGTCCGGCTGGACCTCGCGTTTGACGGCAGCGCGGCGGCGCGACATGGGCTATGTCCTCCCTATTTCGGCCGCTTGGCGCCGTATTTCGACCGCCGCTGACGGCGATCCTTGACGCCTTGCGTATCGTGGGTGCCACGGATGATGTGGTAGCGCACGCCCGGTAGGTCCTTGACACGGCCGCCGCGGATCAGCACCACCGAGTGCTCCTGGAGATTGTGGCCCTCGCCCGGGATGTAGCTCGTCACCTCGAACCCGTTGGTGAGGCGGACACGCGCAACCTTGCGCAAGGCGGAGTTCGGCTTTTTCGGCGTGATCGTGTAGACGCGCGTGCACACTCCCCGCTTTTGCGGGCATTGCTCCATCGCCGGGACCTTGTTGCGCGCCGCGATCGGCTTGCGCGGATACCGGATCAGCTGGTTGATCGTCGGCATGCCTTCTCCAACCTCGCAAAACGCCAACACACCCGACGCAAGACCCGCGCGGGGCGGTGACGCATCTTAGCCATCTTTTCCCGCGCCGTCTCTCAGGGCACCCGAGCCATAACGCATAAAAAAAGGCCGCGTCTAGGTGGCTTCCCACCGCCAGCCCGTGGAGCGCGGAATATATGGGCGCGACCCTTGAGGGTCAAGCCGATATGGTCCGATTTTCGGCGCAAATCGCAGCAAAGCCGGAAGCGGCGATATCCGCTTCCCGCTCTGCTTCGGGGACTATTCGGCTGCGCCGGCCTGCTGCTCGGCTTCGATTTGCGCCGGGGCCTCGGCCTCGGTGGCGATCGCCGCCAGCTCGCGGTCGCGATCGGCGGCGACTTCGCGCAGCCGGGCGACGACGCTGCCGGTGCCGGCCGGGATCAACCGGCCGACGATCACATTCTCCTTCAGTCCCTGCAGCGCATCGGTCCGACCCGACACCGCAGCCTCGGTGAGGACGCGGGTCGTCTCCTGGAACGACGCCGCCGAGATAAAGGAATGCGTCTGCAAGCTGGCCTTGGTGATGCCCTGCAGCACCGGGTTGGCGGCCGCCGCGCGCAAGCCCTCGGCCTCGACCTTGGTGTTCTCGCGGTCGAACTCGAGACGATCGATCTGCTCGCCAGCGAGGAAGGTCGTGTCGCCCGGATCGGCGCCGATCTCCACCTTTTGCAGCATCTGGCGGACGATCACCTCGATGTGCTTGTCATTGATGCGCACGCCCTGCAGCCGATAGACCTCCTGGATCTCGTTGATCAGGTAGCTCGCCAACTCCTCGACCCCGAGGATGCGCAGGATGTCGTGCGGGACGCGGTTGCCGTCGATCAAGAGATCGCCCTTCTCGACATAATCGCCTTCCTGCACGCTGATGTGCTTGCCCTTCGGGATCAGGTACTCGACGGACTCGCCTCCATCCGGCGGTACCACGACAATGCGCCGCTTGGTCTTGTAGTCCTTGCCGAATTCGACCCGCCCCTCGCTCTCGCTGATGATCGCGAAATCCTTAGGCTTGCGCGCCTCGAAGAGCTCGGCGACACGCGGCAGACCGCCGGTGATATCGCGGGTCTTGCCCGATTCCTTCGGGATGCGGGCGATGACGTCGCCGGCCTTGACCGGCGCGCCGTTATCGACCGACAGGATCGCATCGGCAGGGAGGAAGTAGCGCGCCGGCAGACCATTGGCCAAGGTCATGCCGCCGCCCTTCTCGTCGAGCAGAACGATCTGCGGCCGCAGATCGCCGCCGCGGGGCTGCTGCTTCCAGTCGATGACGACCTTCGAGGAAATGCCGGTGGCTTCGTCGATCGCCTCGCGCATCGACAAGCCTTCCTGCAGGTCGAGATAATGCGCGTTGCCGTCCTTCTCGGTGATGATCGGCTGCGTATAGGGGTCCCATTCGGCAATGCGGTCACCCTTGGCGACCTTGGCGCCCTCGTCGGCCAGGAGCCGCGCGCCATAGGGCACGCGATGCCGCGCCTTCTCACGCCCGGCCTCATCGAGCAGCACGAGCTCGCAATTACGCCCCATGACCACGGGAAGGCCGGACGAATTCATAACGACGTTCCGGTTCATCACCTTGACCGTCGCGTCGAGCGCCGCCTCGATCGAGGACTGCTCGGCGCCGCGCTGCGCCGCACCGCCGATATGGAAGGTGCGCATGGTTAGCTGGGTGCCAGGCTCCCCGATCGACTGGGCCGCGATGACACCGACCGCTTCCCCGATATTGACCATGGTGCCGCGCGCCAGGTCGCGGCCATAGCATTTGGCGCAAACACCTTGATGGGCCTCGCAGGTCAGCACCGAACGGATCGACACCGCGTCGATGCCGGCCTGCTCGATCATGTCAAGGGCGTTCTCGTCGATCAAATCGGCGGCCGCGAGCACCATTTCGCCCGACAGCGGGTTCAGAATGTCGACCGCGGCGCACCGACCGAGGATGCGGTCGGCGAGCGGTGAGATGATCTCTCCGCCGTCGATGACGGCGCGGGTCAACAGACCGCGGGTGGTGCCGCAATCGTCCTCGGTGATGATCGCGTCCTGCGCGACATCGACCAGGCGGCGGGTCAGATAGCCCGAATTCGCGGTCTTCAACGCCGTGTCGGCGAGACCCTTGCGGGCGCCGTGCGTCGAGTTGAAGTACTCGAGGACGGTGAGGCCCTCCTTGAAGTTGGAGATGATCGGCGTCGCGATGATCTCGCCCGATGGCTTGGTCATCAGCCCGCGCATGCCGGCCAGCTGCTTGATCTGCGCCGGCGACCCACGCGCTCCGGAGTCCGACATCATCCACACCGAGTTGATCGGCATGCCGGGCTTCTCTTCCCGGATGACCTTGACCATCTCCTCGGCGACCTTCTCCGAGCAGCTCGTCCAGGCGTCGACCTCCTTGTTGTACTTCTCGCGCTGAGTGATGAGCCCATCCTGGTACTGCTGCTCATACTCCTTGACCATCGCCTGCACGTCGGCGACGAGCGTGTGCTTAGCTTCGGGGATGATCAGGTCGTCCTTGCCGAAGGAAATGCCGGCCTTGCACGCCTGGGTGAAGCCGAGCGTCATCAGCCGGTCGCAGAAGATGACCGTCTCTTTCTGGCCGCAGAAGCGATAGACGTGATCGATCAGATCGCTGATCTGCTTCTTGGTCAGCAGTCGATTGATGAGATCGAAGCCGACCGCCGAATGCCGCGGCAAGATCTCCGACAGCAACATGCGGCCAGGGGTGGTCTCGACCCGGCGGATGATCTGCTGACCTTCTTCATCGACGGTCACAAAGCGCGCCTTGATGCGCGCGTGCAGAGTCACCGCTTGGGAGGCAAGCGCCTGCTCGATCTCGCCGACATCGGTGAAAACCATGCCCTCGCCGGGCTCGCCGGCGCGCTCGGTGGTGATGTGGTAGAGCCCCAAGACGATGTCCTGCGACGGCACGATGATCGGCTTGCCGTTAGCCGGGCTGAGGATGTTGTTGGTCGACATCATCAGCACGCGCGCTTCGAGCTGCGCCTCCAACGACAACGGCACGTGCACCGCCATCTGGTCGCCGTCGAAATCGGCGTTAAAGGCCGTGCAAACCAGCGGGTGCAGCTGGATCGCCTTGCCTTCGATCAGCACGGGCTCAAAGGCCTGGATGCCGAGGCGGTGCAAGGTCGGCGCGCGGTTCAGCAGCACCGGGTGCTCGCGGATCACCTCTTCGAGGATGTCCCAGACCTCCGGCCGCTCTTTTTCGACCATGCGCTTGGCCGCCTTGATCGTGCTGGCGAGGCCGTAGAGCTCAAGCTTCGAATAGATGAACGGCTTGAACAGCTCCAGGGCCATCTTCTTCGGCAGCCCGCACTGATGCAGCTTAAGCTCCGGACCGACAACGATGACCGAGCGGCCCGAATAGTCGACGCGCTTGCCGAGCAGGTTCTGCCGGAAACGGCCCTGCTTACCCTTCAGCATGTCGGAAAGCGACTTCAGCGGCCGCTTGTTGGCGCCGGTGATGACGCGGCCGCGGCGACCGTTGTCGAACAGCGCGTCGACCGCTTCCTGCAGCATGCGCTTCTCGTTGCGTACGATGATATCGGGCGCGCGCAGCTCGATGAGCCGCTTCAGTCGGTTGTTGCGGTTGATGACGCGGCGGTAGAGATCGTTGAGGTCGGAGGTCGCGAAGCGGCCGCCGTCGAGCGGCACCAGCGGACGCAGCTCGGGCGGGATCACCGGCACGACCTCAAGGATCATCCATTCGGGGCGGCTGTGCGAGTCGACGAACGCCTCGACCAGCTTCAGGCGCTTGACCAACTTCTTGCGCCGCGCCTCGGACGAGGTCTCGCGCAGTTCCTCGCGCAGGTTGGTCTTTTCGTCCTGCAGGTCGATCGCCGACAGCATGGTGCGCAACGCCTCTGCGCCAATCGACGCGGTGAACTGATCCTCGCCGTAATCGTCCTGCGCCTGGAGATATTCGTCCTCGGACAGCAGCTGATGCTGCTTCAGCGGGGTGAGACCGGGTTCAATGACGACATAGTTCTCGAAATAGAGGATGCGTTCGAGGTCCTTGAGCGTCATGTCGAGCAACAAGCCGATGCGGCTCGGCAGCGACTTCAGGAACCAGATGTGGGCGACGGGCGAGGCCAATTCGATGTGGCCCATGCGGTCGCGCCGCACCTTGGAGAGCGTGACCTCCACGCCGCATTTCTCGCAGACGATGCCGCGATACTTCATGCGCTTGTATTTGCCGCAGAGGCACTCGTAATCCTTGATCGGGCCGAAGATGCGGGCGCAGAACAGCCCATCGCGCTCCGGCTTGAAGGTACGGTAATTGATCGTCTCGGGCTTCTTGATCTCGCCGAACGACCACGACCGTATGCGCTCCGGGCTGGCGATCGAGATGCGGATCTCGTCGAAGCTCTGCGGACCGCTGACTTGGCCGAAGATGTTCATCAACTCGTTCATGAGCGACCCCTCTCGAGGAACCTTGTAAGACCGGCGGCGCGAGGCGCCGCTCCGGCCGAATGCCTGTCACCCCTGTTATCTGCAGGAAAACAACAGGCCATCAGTAGTCGCGCTGCTCCAGCTCCACATTGAGGCCGAGCGAGCGCAGCTCCTTAACCAGCACGTTGAAGCTTTCCGGGATGCCGGCCTCGAAATTGTCGTCGCCGCGCACGATAGCCTCATAGACCTTGGTGCGACCGGACACGTCGTCCGACTTGACCGTCAGCATTTCCTGCAAGGTGTAGGCCGAGCCGTAAGCTTCCAGCGCCCAGACCTCCATCTCGCCGAAGCGCTGCCCGCCGAATTGCGCCTTACCGCCCAGCGGCTGCTGGGTGACGAGGCTGTACGGTCCGATCGATCGCGCGTGGATCTTGTCGTCGACCAGATGATGCAGCTTCAGCATGTAGATGTAGCCGACCGTGACCTTGCGATCGAACGCCTCGCCGGTGCGGCCATCGACCAGCGTCACCTGGCCGGTGCCCGACAGTCCCGCCTTTTCCAGCATCGCCACTATGTCGGCCTCGCGCGCCCCGTCAAAGACTGGGCTCGCCATCGGCACGCCATGCGTCAGGTTACCGGCGAGATCGACCAGCTCGTCATCGGGAAGCGCCTCGACCTCGCTCTTCTCCGGCCCGTCATAGACTTCTCCGAGAAGCTTGCGCAGATCGCCATCGGCGCCCCCATTGGCGCCGGCGCGACGCACTTTTTCCATGACCTCGCCGATGCGCCGGCCGATCCCGGCCGCCGCCCAGCCGAGATGCGTTTCAAGGATTTGGCCGACATTCATCCGGCTCGGCACGCCAAGCGGGTTGAGCACGATGTCGACCGGTTGCCCGTCTTCGAGATACGGCATGTCCTCGGCCGGGACGATGCGCGAGATGACGCCCTTGTTGCCGTGCCGGCCAGCCATCTTGTCGCCCGGCTGCAGCTTGCGCTTCACCGCGACAAAGACCTTGACCTGCTTCATAACGCCCGGCGGCAGTTCGTCACCTCGCTGCAGCTTCTCGACCTTGTCCTCAAAACGTTTGGTCAGCTCGGCGATGGCATCGGCCATCTGCTTCTTGAGGGCTTCGAGATCCGCCATGCGGTTGTCGTCGCGTAGGGTGATTTCGCGCCAGTTGGCTGTAGTGTACTCGGCAAGGACCGCATCGGTGAGCTCGATCCCGGACTTCATGCCTTTCGGCCCCGAGACCGCGGTCTGGCCGAGCAGCAATTCTCTCATGCGCGCCGCAAAGCTCCGCTCGAGGATCGCCCGCTCGTCGTCGCGGTCCTTGGCGAGGCGCTCGATCTCGGCGCGCTCGATAGCGAGCGCGCGCTCGTCCTTCTCGACGCCGCGGCGCGAGAACACCCGCACCTCGACGATCGTGCCCGAAACGCCCGGCGGCAAGCGCAGCGAGGTGTCGCGAACGTCGGAGGCCTTTTCGCCGAAGATCGCCCGCAGGAGTTTTTCTTCCGGGGTCATTGGCGATTCACCCTTCGGCGTCACCTTGCCGACCAGGATATCGCCCGGCTTCACCTCGGCGCCAATATAGATGATGCCCGCCTCGTCGAGGTTCTTCAGCGCTTCCTCGCCGACATTCGGGATGTCGCGGGTGATCTCCTCCTGGCCGAGCTTGGTGTCGCGAGCGCTGACCTCGAACTCTTCGATATGGATCGAGGTGAAGACGTCATCCGACACGATCCGCTCGGAGATCAGGATCGAATCCTCGAAATTGTAGCCGTTCCACGGCATGAAAGCGCACAGGACGTTGCGGCCCAACGCCAGCTCGCCGTATTCGGTTGACGGGCCGTCGGCGATGATGTCGCCGGCGCGCACCTGATCGCCCACCGTCACCAGCGGACGCTGATTGATGCAGGTGTTCTGGTTCGAGCGCTGGAACTTCAGCAGATTGTAGATGTCGACGCCCGACGCCGCGGCCGAGGTTTCCTCGGTGGCGCGGATCACGATGCGCGTCGCGTCAACCTGGTCGACCGTGCCCGAGCGGCGAGCGATGATCGTCACGCCGCTGTCGCGCGCCACGCGTTCCTCCATGCCGGTGCCGACGAGCGGCGCCTCGGCGCGGATCAGCGGCACCGCCTGGCGCTGCATGTTGGAGCCCATCAGCGCGCGGTTGGCGTCGTCGTTCTCGAGGAACGGAATAAGCGCCGCCGCGACCGACACCAGCTGCTTCGGCGACACGTCGACGAGGTCGATCTGCTCCGGCCGGAGCATCACGACATCACCGGCCTTCCGGCAGTTGGTGAGTTCGTCGGTGATACGGCCTTCGGCGTCAACCGGCACATTCGCTTGGGCGATGTTGTAACGGCCCTCGTCCATTGCCGAAAGATAGACGATCTCGTCGGTGAGCTTGCCATCCGCCACCTTGCGGTAGGGGCTCTCGATAAAGCCGTACTGATTGACGCGGGCAAAGGTCGCCAGCGAGTTGATGAGGCCGATATTGGGGCCTTCCGGCGTCTCGATCGGGCAGATGCGGCCGTAATGCGTCGGATGCACATCGCGCACCTCGAAACCGGCGCGCTCGCGGGTCAGACCGCCCGGGCCCAGCGCCGACAGCCGGCGCTTGTGCGTAATCTCGGAGAGCGGATTGGTCTGATCCATGAACTGCGAGAGCTGCGACGAGCCGAAGAACTCGCGCACCGCCGCCGCCGCCGGCTTCGCATTGATCAGGTCGTGCGGCATCACCGTGTCGATCTCGACCGACGACATGCGCTCGCGGATCGCCCGCTCCATGCGCAACAGGCCGACCCGGTACTGGTTTTCCATCAGCTCGCCGACCGAGCGGACGCGCCGGTTGCCGAGATGGTCGATGTCGTCGATCTCGCCGCGCCCGTCCTTCAGATCGACGAGCACCTTGAGGATCGAAAGGATGTCTTCCTTGCGCAACGCCCGCACCGTATCGTCGGTGTCGAGCCCGAGGCGCGAGTTCATCTTGACCCGTCCGACGGCCGACAGATCGTAGCGCTCGCTGTCGAAAAAGAGGCCGTTAAAGAGGGTTTCCGCGGTCTCCAGCGTCGGCGGCTCGCCCGGGCGCATCACGCGGTAGATATCGATCAGCGCGTCCTCGCGGGTGGCGTTCTTGTCGATCGCCAGCGTAGCCCGGATGTAGGGGCCCTTGCTGTCGGGGCCGCGGTTGACGATGTCGATATCGAGCACGGGCAGTTCGTCAATACCGGCTTGCGCCAGCTGGGCGAGCGCCGCCTCGGTGATCTCGTCACCGGCCTCGAAATAAACCTCGCCGGTCTCTTCGTTGATCAGATCCTCGGCGAAATAATGGTCGACGAGATCCTCGTCGCGCACCAGCGCCTCGACAAGGCCAGCTTCCTGCAGGCGGCGCGCGGCGCGCGGGGTCATCCGCTCGCCGGCGGCGAGCTTGACCTCGCCGGTCGCGGCGTCGACCAGGTCGTTGTTGAGCTTGCCCTTCAATTGCTCGGGGTCGAACGGGGTCGCCCAACCGAGCTTCCCGCGCTTGTAGACAACCTTTCCATAGAAAGCGGCGAGGATTTCCTCCTTCGACATGCCGGCCGCCTCGCCGGGCTGCAGCGTCTTGCCCTCGTCCTGGCGCTCGGCGCGTTTCACTTCGGTCGCGGCATCGTCGAGCGCCAGGAGCAGCGTTGTCGCCGGCAGCTTGCGGCGCCGATCGATGCGGACATAGACGTGATCCTTGGCGTCGAACTCGAAATCGAGCCACGAGCCCCGGTAAGGGATAACGCGGGCGGCAAAGAGATACTTGCCCGACGAGTGCGTCTTGCCCTTGTCGTGGTCGAAGAACACGCCGGGGCTGCGGTGCATTTGCGAGACAATGACCCGCTCGGTGCCGTTGATGATGAACGTGCCGTTGCGCGTCATCAGCGGCATGTCGCCCATGTAGACGTCCTGCTCCTTGATGTCGCGGATCGTGCGCGAGCCGGTGTCCTCGTCGACATCCCAAACCAGGAGACGCAGCGTCACCTTGAGCGGCGCGGCATAGTTCATGCCGCGCTGCTGGCATTCCTCGACATCATATTTCGGCGTCTCCAGCTCGTAGCGGACAAAGTCGAGCTGAGCACGCTCGGAGAAATCGCGGATCGGGAAGACGCCCTTGAAGACTTCCTGAAGTCCGACACTGACCCGGTTCTCGGGCTCGACACCCATTTGCAGGAAATGGTCGTAGGAAGCGCGCTGAACCTCGATCAGGTTCGGCATCTGGGCGACTTCGGGAATGCGACCAAAGGTCTTGCGAATTCGCTTCTTGCCGGAGAATGCTATCGCCATAGAAGTCCCTCGCTATGAGAACCGCCGATGTCGGATCGGTGCGGCTGCTCGCAATTACGACGCCGAATCCGGGCGTGCGACATGGCTCGCACCCCGGCTCGGTACTCTCGAAATTCGGCGCGGCGCCATGCGGGCGCCGCCGCGCGCGCTGTTGCAGGTCGTGGCTGACCTACCTTATTTCGACAGTCGCGCCCGCTTCTTCAAGCTGCTTTTTGATTTTATCCGCCTCTTCCTTGTTGACCCCCTCCTTAACGGGCTTCGGCGCCGCCTCGACAAGGTCCTTCGCCTCCTTGAGCCCAAGGCTGGTGATCGCCCGGACTTCCTTGATGACGTTGACCTTCTTGTCGCCGAACCCGGTCAGGATCACGTCGAACTCGGTCTTCGCTTCTTCGACCGGCGCCGCAGCGGCGCCCCCGCCGCCTGCCGCAGCCGCCACCGCCACCGGCGCGGCCGCGGACACGCCCCATTTTTCCTCGAGCATCTTCGCCAACTCCGCCGCCTCGAGGACGGTCAGCGCCGACAAATCCGCCACCAACTTCGCCAATTCAGCCATTTCTTGCTACTCCCGCTTACTTTATCTGGGGGTTGAACCTGGAAAAAGCTAGTCGCAAGCGCCATCGGCTGACGCATGCGCCGCGATGACCCGCGCGATCTGCGCACCCGGAGCCTGCAGCAGGCCGGCGAGCTTGGTGGCCGGCGCCTGGATCAGCCCGATGATCTTGCCGCGCAACTCGTCGAGCGACGGCAGCGTCGCCAGCGCCCGCACCCCGGCCGCATCGAGCGTCTGCCCCGCCAACCCCCCGCCGACGATCGTCAGCTTGTCGTTGCGGTTGGCAAAGGCCACCGCCGCTTTCGCCGCCGCCACCGGATCGTGCGAAAAGGCGACCGCCGTCGGCCCGGTGAAAAGCGGCGCCAGCGCGGCAAACGGCGTGCCGTCGAGCGCGCGCTTTGCCAGGCGGTTCTTGGTCACCCGGAAACCGGCGCCGGCTTCACGCATCTGGCGGCGCAGTTGCGTCGCCTCGGCGACCGACATGCCACTCTGGTGCGTCACGACGATGCAGGTGCTGCTTCCGAGATCGCTTTGCAACGTCTCAACCAGGGCCTGCTTTTGCGTACGGTCCACGCTCTACTCTCCCCACCGGCGGCCTCCGCCGGGCAACACAATCATCGACGGCGCAATCGACGCCGCCCACCTGCTTGCGGGCAGCGCGACGGGCCGTCGCTAACTCTACGTCCTTGCCTCGTCGGCAAGGCCGGCCAACTCGATCTTCACGCCCGGGCCCATCGTCGAGCTCAAATTCACCCGATTGATATAGGTGCCTTTGACCCCGCTGGGCTTCGCGCGCGTGATCGCGCCGACGAAGGCGCGCACATTATCGACGAGCGCGGCTTCGGTAAAGCTCGCTTTGCCGATTCCGGCGTGAACAATGCCGGCTTTATCGGCGCGGAACTCGACCTGACCGCCCTTGGCGGCCTGCACGGCCTCGGCGATGTTCTGCGTCACGGTGCCAAGCCGCGGGTTCGGCATCAGGCCGCGCGGCCCCAAAACCTTACCGAGCCGACCGACCAGCGCCATCATGTCAGGCGTCGCCACGGCGCGGTCGAAATCGATCTGCCCGGCCTGGATTTTCTCGGCAAGGTCCTCGGCGCCGACCACGTCGGCGCCAGCCGCCTCGGCTTCCTTGGCCTTGTCGCCTCGCGCAAAGACGCCGACACGGATGCTCTTGCCGGTGCCGTGCGGCAGCATCACCGTGCCGCGCAGGTTCTGGTCCTGCTTGCGCGGATCGATGTTGAGGTTCATCGCGACCTCGACGGTCTCGTCGAATTTCGCGGTTGCCCGCTCCTTGACGAGCTTGACCGCCTCCTCGACCTTGATCGGCGGCGCGTCGGGATCGATCCCGTCATACGCCTTTTTGAGCCGCTTGCCTGGCTTCGCCATCTTTCGTACTCCAACCCTAGCTGCCGACGACCTCGATGCCCATCGAGCGGGCTGAGCCGATGATCATCTTGCACGCCGCATCGATATCATTGGCGTTGAGATCGACCATCTTTTTCTCGGCGATCTCGCGCACCTGCGCCATGGTCACCCGGCCGACCGTATTGCCGCGGCCAACTACCTGGGCGCCCTTGTCGATCCGCGCCGCCTGCTTCAGAAAATAGCTTGCCGGCGGCGTTTTGGTGACAAAGGTGAAGCTGCGGTCGCCGTAGGCGGTGATCACCACCGGGATCGGAATGCCGGGGTCAAGGTTCTGGGTGGCGGCGTTGAACGCCTTGCAGAATTCCATGATGTTGAGACCGCGCTGACCCAAAGCCGGGCCGATCGGCGGCGAAGGGTTCGCCTTGCCGGCCGGCACTTGCAGCTTGATCAATCCGACGATTTTCTTGGCCATCTTCTACCCTTATCACCCCGGCGAAGGCCAGGGCCCGTTCCTGCCACCTACTTCATCAACCGACAACCAGAACCCGGCTTCCGCCGGGATGCTCGCTCGGCTCCGCCTGACTCACACTTTTTCGACCTGCGAGTATTCGAGCTCGACCGGGGTCGCCCGGCCAAAGATCGATACAGCAACCTTGACCCGCGACTTCTCTTCGTCGACCTCTTCGACCGTGCCGTTGAACGAGGTAAACGGGCCGTCGCAAACTCGCACCTGCTCGCCGATCTCAAAGGTGATCGACGGCTTCGGTCGCTCGATGCCCTCCTGCACCTGGTGCATGATGCGCGCCGCCTCAGCCTCGCTGATTGGTGACGGTTTGCCGCGGCCGCCGAGGAAACCCGTCACCTTCGCGGTGTTGCGCACGAGATGCCAAGTCTCGTCGTCCATGTCCATCTTCACCAGCACATAGCCGGGGAAGAATTTGCGCTCGGAGCTGACCTTGGAGCCGCGCCTCACCTCGACGACCTCCTCGGTCGGCACCAGGATCTCGTCGAAGCGCTCGCCGAAACCTTTCTGCTCGGCCTGCTCGCGGATCGCCGTCGCGACCTTCTTCTCGAAGCCCGAATAGACGTGGATCACATACCAGCGGCTCGCCATCCGAACGTTCCTCAGTGCCCCAAGCCGAAGATGAGACGCACCGCATACGACATCACCTGATCGATCGCGAAGAAGAAGGCGGCCGCGATGAACACCATGAGAAACACCATGGCCGTAGTAACCATGGTCTCCTTGCGGCTCGGCCAGGTGACGCGTGAGACCTCCTGGCGAACCTGCTGTGCGAACTCGGCGGGACTTATTCTAGCCATCTAACCTTCTATCCCAACAAACCAAGCCGTCTCCCGGCGAACTGGCAGGAGTGGAGGGGCTCGAACCCCCAACCCCCGGTTTTGGAGACCGGTGCTCTACCAATTGAGCTACACTCCTACGCCTGAAACCCGGCTTACGCCGGGGTGAGGCTCGTGTCGCGAGGCGAGCCTCATTTGATGATCTTGGCGACGACCCCGGCGCCGACGGTGCGGCCGCCCTCGCGGATCGCAAAGCGCAGACCCTCTTCCATCGCGATCG
>DATJSH010000079.1:0-6538 GCA_035504235.1 Allostellaceae bacterium
CAGCGCCGCGACAGCCGCGTCGGCTGGCAGCCCCAGCAAATCGGCGAACAACGCCAGATCGCTTCTGCCGACCAGCGCTGCCAGCTTGTCGGCCTGATGCGACGGCGTGTCGTCGCGAGCGAAACCGGCGGCGTGCTGGAGTTGGCCGATGATCGGAAAGAGCGCGCTGTCGCGGTGGTGCGGCGAGCAAAAATATCGCAACCGCATATGCTCGGCGTCGGCGAGCTGCTCGGCCAGCGCCTCGCTGAGGCGCGACTTGCCGATCCCGGGCTCGGCCGAGATCAGCACGACGCGGCCATCACCTTCGTTCGCCTGGCGCCAGCGCCGCAGCAATAGGTCGAGCTCCTCGTCGCGCCCGATGAGGGGCGTTTCGCGCGAGCGCAGGGCCTCAAAACGGCTGGCGACGCCGCTCTCGCCGAGCACCTGCCACACTCTGGTGGCGCCGGCGAAGCCCTTCAACTCCTGCCCGCCAAGATCGCGCACCTCGAACAGGCTGCCGATATGCCGGCGCGTCGCGTCAGCGATGACGATCGCGTTAGCCGTCGCCAGACCTTGCAGTCGGGCCGCAAGATTTGGCGTCTCACCAACCACCGATTGCTCCTGCGCCGCGCCGGCACCGAGCAGATCGCCGACCACGACCAGGCCCGTGGCGATGCCGAGCCGCACCTCGATCCGCTGCGCTAGGTCGAGCCCGCTCACCGCGGTGACGATGGCCAGCCCCGCGCGCACCGCCTGTTCGGCGTCCTCCTCGTGCGCTCGCGGATAGCCGAAATAAGCGAGGATGCCGTCGCCCATGTACTTCGCGACAAACCCACCGAAGCGCGCCAGTACCTCGGCGACACATCGGTGATAGGCACCGATCACCTCCCGCAAATCCTCGGGATCGAGTCGTGTCGCCAACTCTGTCGAACCGACCACGTCGCAGAAGAGGATGGTCAAGAGCCGCCGCTCGGCTCCTTGGCCGTCGTTGGTCTCCGTCGCGCGTGGGGCTTGGCTCGCCGGTGAAACCTCCGGCACCCCGCGAAGCGTCGAGATCGCAGCCAAGAGCCTACGGCGATGGCCGATCGAGGCGACCCCAAGCTCAGCCAAATCCTCCGCCGTCAGCTCCGGCAGAATGTCGGCGTCAATGTCGTTGTCGCGGAATGAGGCCGCATATTGCTCGAGGCCAAGACCGCGCAGCCAATCACCCATGTCCATCGGCATGCAGCCGAACATAGACCAAGCGGTGCCGCAAGTTCGATAAGTGCGCTGGTCGAAGACCCAGCCAGGTTTTGAATGCAACTACGGTCGAGAATGTCTGCAAACGGCGCGACCCCTGCCGTTGGCTGGGAGTCGGCGGGTGGCTGTAACGTGCTTTGCAGACGTTCATCATCTGCCGCCCCTTTTTCCGCCGATTTCAACGATCGCTTCCGCCGTTGGCCATAGTCGGGTCTCGCCATGCTGCGGCACGCCATCCCGTCTTATTGGCGGTCAGCATCACGACAAAATGTCCGTCAGCGCGATTGCGCGGCATCCGGGAGAACTTCGGGCAGCCTCTCCGCGAACGCGAGCGCCACGTCGGCCTCGCGCTCACGGAACCGGCGCCACGACGCGCGCAGCACAGCAAGGCCTTCGTTGTCGAGCCCGATCTCGCCGGCGAGATCGTTGTCGGCCGAAGCGATGAAGCGCTGAAATCCTTTCACCACTTCCGCCGCGAGGCCTTCGGTACGGATGTAGATGCCGCGATCAGCGGCGAGACGACGGCGGCGCTGCTCTAGCTCAAGCTCGAGCAACTGATCGCGAACGCTAGGCTCGCGCAGCGCGGCAATCGTCGCCTTGCTGCGTGCAATATCGAGATTTTCGTCAAGCTGACGATTGGCTTCAACGACGATAACCTTGCCGTCCTCGGTCAGCGCAGCGCCACCGAGGATTTTCCGCGTGATCCAATTGTGAACGGCGGGCGCAGTGCCGCAAACTGCGCCTTGGTAACGATGCGCGATTGCGGCGGCATCCGCGGCGTAGCGCCGGGAGCAGGGGGCGCTCGCCTCATCGGGAGCGACCCAAAACTCTCGCCTGCAACTCGGCAAAGGCCGCCTCTGACGTGCACCGGAGCACCATGAGGCGCGTCCCGTTCTTGCCTTGCCGATGGCGCTTGAACTCGATCCGGCGATTGCGCAAGAGCCCGCCATCCGCGTCAACGCACTCCCAAGCGCCGAGGCTGTGCCCGGATACCAGCGCGCGTGTTGCTTCTCGCCAGCGACCGTGCCGAGGCGGTCTAGCAGCTCGGCGGCGGTGCCATCAAAGCCGGCGGCATCCAAGCCGGACCGCGCTAATACAGCTTCGATCACTGGCAGCAAGGGCGACGCCTCGGCAGCTGCGGCTGCTGCATCGGCGGCGCTTTCTTCATAGGCGGCGATAAATTCTCCCAGGTCCCAGCCAAAGCCAGGCCCGCAGGCTTCCGCAAAGGTCGCGAAATCGGCCATGCGCGGCCGCCGATCGAGCTTGGTATCGGGCAGATGGCGTAGGCCGGCCACCACGGCGTCGAGCAGGGCACCGAGAATGCCGGGTCGCGCCGCCTCAAAGACGGCCCAAAATTCGCTCTCTTCGCGGCGCTGATCGTTCGGAATGGCCGGCAGAAAGACGGGTAGACCACGCTCCGCCAGATCCGATCGTCCGGCCAGGTCACCGATGCCATTGAGCATGATCGGCCGCTGCCCGCTGAACAGCACCTGATCGCGGTCGGTGTAATTGGCGCGCGTCGCAAAGCCGCCACCGGTCGACAGTCGGCAGAACGCATCGGCCAGCCACGCCGGGATACCCGACAAATTGTCGTAGCATAGCACCCAGGCGTTGGACGCGCTCACGATCAGATCGCGCTCTTCTTTGGGCGCCGACCGGATCGGCGACACATTGGGATCGATCAGCGCGCGCAGGACGCGCGCGAGTGTCGATTTCGAGGAACCTTGCTCGCCGCTGATCATCAAGACCGGATAGGGGCCATGGGGGCGCAACGCGGCGGCGAGGAAGGCGCAAATCAGCCGGAAATCGCCATCGCTCTCGACATTGCTGAATTCCCGCAGGTTATCGATCATCTCGCCCGCCTCAGGCTCTGGGAGCGCTTCCGCGCCCCGCGCTTGCAGGAATTTGCATGGCGCCGTCGCGACGAGCCGCCAGCCCGTCACATCGATTTCCACGGCGCGCCAGCGCGCACCGCAGAGATCGAGGTAGATTTTGCCCTCCCGCTCCCCAACACGGCGCCAGGTCGGATGACACGGGCCGCGCAGCGCGAGAGCATCCGCCAGGCGCACTGCCGCCTCTACCGCATCGGCCGGTGGCGCTTTGCCAGTGGCTTCAAACACCCGGCAGTAGAGCCACGCGCGGAACGCACGCGACCCAATCTCGAGATTTTCTCGGTGATCATCGACTGTCGCCGTCGCGTAGCTGATATCCTCAGGGCTGTGCCATGGCTCGATCTCGCCGATGAAATCGAGCATCAACCCGGCGGCAGGTTTGTGGGCCTGACCGGTGGTCGCGCCCTTTACCTCGCTTGCCGGCCGCGCCGTGGCGACCAGCGCGCCGGCGCGGGTGGTTGTCCATCCCTGGCTGAGCGCGTCGGCGGCGTCCCAACCCTCGGCAACGTCTTCCGGTGGCGTGATGACCGCAACGGCCGGTCGCGGTGACAGCTTCGACAACAGCTCGGTTACATCCGCCGCGTAGCTCTCGCCTGCCTCGTCCGCGTCACGCCAAATCGTCACCTTACGTCCGCGGAGCGCCGACCAGTTCGCGGCTTTTGCCGCTTTGCTGCCGCCGGGCGACGTGACGGCGACGTAGCCCGGCAGGAGCTGAGATGCGGCGTCCGCACTCTTTTCTCCCTCGCAGACGACGACAGGGGCATCGGGACGAGCCGCCAGCCGATCGAGGCCATAGAGCGGCCGCCCTGGTTTTGGGAATGCTAGCCAGCGCCATTGCCGGCCGTGCTTCCGATGCTCGGCGAAGACCAGCGGACGGATTTCCTTAGTACCGTTCTGCTGATCGAACCGGAGGACAAAGCCGAGTACCCGGCCGGTAGCATCGAGGTAGGCCCACCTCCTCGACGGCTCACCGAGTTTTGGGTGTTTCGCCGGCGGCGGCACGGCACCATCTGGCGCCGGTGAGATAATCCGCCATTCGGGCTCGGTAACGCGTCGAATTTCCGCCCCGTCACTGACACGCGTGAGCGACAGCGGAGCGAACATTTCTTCCCCGCTCACGGCTCGATCCCCAGAACGCGGGCCAGCTCGCGCGCCGCGTCGACCTGGCTAAGCCCAGCGAGATATGCGGCCAGGCTCACCACGTCGCCGCCGCGAGCGCCTTCGACCGCAAAATCAGCCCACGCACCACGGCGGATGTTGACGCGGAACGACCCGGCGTGCCGATCGGCGCGACGGGGATTGCGAGCAACCCATTCCTCGCCGAACAACTTGCCATCGGGAAGCCAGCGCGCCAGCAGCCGCGGCAGGACCGCCCGCGCCGCATCATTAATGCGGTCAAAGTTTACCCGACCGCCGGGAGGCGCGTTCACGCGTGCCCCGCCGGGTGAGCGCTATCCAGTTTCCGCCCGTCGGGAAAGACGCGCTTCAGAACTTTGAAAACCCCCGGCCTGAGCTTTTCCTCAGGCGGGGTTCCACGCCGGCGGCAGAGACCCATACCGAGGCCATCTTGCGTGTCACCCTGATGGACCACGGCGCTGGGTTTCCCCAACTTCCGTGGGCAGGTGAGGCAGTGCATGCAAGCACAGCTTGAGAGGAAGTTGCCGGCAGCCTTTATCACGAGCTGGGCGAGCGCATGACCGAGGAGAGCTGTGCTGCCGATGGCAAAAAGATCGGATCGCCGGAGAATTTGAACTGCAATCAACCCCTCGGATTGCCGCCAGAGGCGGAGCAACCCTGCCTCCAATTCGGCGCGCTGCCGCTCGCTGGGCTGTACCGTTGGCACCGGCTTAGCCCTTTTTCGTTCCGGGCCGAGGGAGCTTTTGCCCTTCGACCTTTCGCCGCTCGATCAACTGCCGGTAGCTGTCGATAATGATCAAGCGACGTTTGCCGATCAGCACGCTTTCCAAGTCGCCGGCGTCTATCAGTTCATAGACCCGCGAGCGCCCAAACCCCGATATCCGGCAGAATTCGCCGATCGGCGCTGTGATGATCGAACCGTCCATGTGGATGCACCCGCCTCCAAGTTGATCGTGGGACGGAGGCTGCGACAGCGAAAATTCCGGCGGCTATTTTTTTCGGGCGGAATATCCGTCGGAATTAGGTGCCTTTCGGTCGGCCGGCGCGTCGGCCGGTGTGGCCGGTCACTACTGTTCTGACGTGAGCCGATTTAGCTCCCGGAAGGCGCTGCATTATGAGCGCAACTAACTGGTCATAGTCCGGCGGTACGCCGCAAGGCGGGTCAGCAAGGATGGCGTCTCTTGCCGCGCTCAGTTCGTCATCGTCATAGGCGCGTTCTTTTTTCGGCGGCAGCGGGACCAAAATCTTCAAGTGCCGATATGCTTGGCCGGCAAACTGACCGGTGCTGCCGGTGGCATCGGTAGATCGCCAGCTTAACCAATAGGTGTAGGCAAATTCAGCGGCTGGGAGCCATCGCCCACCGGATCGAAACTCGGCGATGCCGATGTACTCCGACCCGCGTTGGCCCAACTTGTCACGGACGAAGCTTGCCATCGCCTGACGCCGGGCATCCTCGACGGTCTGGCGGTGGCACTGCTCTAATGCCGTCAATTCGCGGCGAAGTTCTTCGAGTTCATCGTCAGCAAGCGCTAGGCGCCCAGGGCGCTCTTGTCGTGCCCGCTGCCAAAATACTTGCCATTGGTGTCGAGCCGGATCGGAACTCCATTCCCGCACTGCCGCGGCCAAATCCCGGCGAATTTCAGCCTGCCACGGCCAAAGGTGAGCGCCGGCAATGAGCGACTTGGCATAGTTTTGAGAGTATGAGCCGTGGGTAAGCGAGGCAGCGACCCGGCACCGCCGCCTTGCTGAAACTGCGAGGCGGGCGGCGTAATCATCGCATGCAGCGACAGAATTTCTTGCGGTGGAGCCGGCGGCTCAGGCTCCGGCTCCGCCTCGATCCCAGCCCGCCGTCTTTCGAGTTGGGCGATCTGAAACTGGCGGAGAGGGAGGGATTCGAACCCTCGGTCCCCCGTAAGAGGGACAACGGTTTTCGAGTTCTGTTTTGGCCGTGCCGACGCGTGACGGGCCGTGTTGCTCTGGTTTCATTTCTGCCGAGTTCGCCGGAATTGGACTTTGCCTAATACCTGCTCGTAACCGCTCATGCTACGCGGTCCGGTGGCAATCTCGGTGGCAAGGGCAGTGCGGGTGGGGGCCCGAGCGCCCGCTGTTCGGCTTCAGCGCCGCCGAGGCACGATTGAACGGAGAGCGATCCAGCCCCACTTCACGGCCCGAGCTGGCAAAGCTCCCGGGCGTTTGGAAGGGGGACGCCAATGACGATCGAAGACGTAAAGCACGTCGTTCAGATAAGCACGGATATAGGGACAGGCTGCGAGCATTGCGACGAAGCTGTC
>DATJSH010000080.1:0-3582 GCA_035504235.1 Allostellaceae bacterium
ACTGCGGCGATGACGCAGGACTACCGCAACCTCTACCGTGTACAGATGCTCGAATGCTCGCGCGGCGGCTTCTGCTCGAGCCACGTTTGCGCGCAGGGTGCCAAGGCCAATCCCCTCACTTCGGTGCACCCCGCACTCGCCCGCCAGCCGACCTTCGAGTTACGGCCGTTGTGCAATGTGCTGCGCGTCAACACGGATTCGACCGGCAAGAAAGCCACCGGCGTCACCTACATCGACGCACGCGGCAACGAGGTCGAGCAGCCGGCCAGCATCGTCGTTCTCGGCGCCTATTGCTTCAGCAACACGCGGCTGTTGCTGCTGTCAGGCATCGGCACGCCCTATGATCCGTTCACCGGCAAAGGGGTGGTCGGCCGCAACTATTCCTACCAGCAAGGCGGCTCGGTGCAGGTTTTCTTCGATGATCGCGAGTTCAATCCTTTCATCGGCGGCGGCCAGGTCAACACGTCGATCGACGAATTCAACGGCGACGTGATCGACCGCGGCCCGCTCGGCTTTATCGGAGGCGCCTACATCAACACCGCGACGAGCGGCGCGACGCCGATCAAGGGCAAGCGGGTGCCGCCCGGCACGCCGCGTTGGGGAGGCGAATGGAAGAAGGCCGTAGCCCAGTACTACCGCCGAAACATGTCGATCTCGATCCACGCAACGTGTCTGAGCTATCGGCACAACTATCTCGATCTGGATCCGACCTACAAAGACGCTTACGGCCTGCCGCTGCTGCGCATGACGTTCGACTGGAACGACAACGACCTGCGCATGATGAAGTACATGAACGAGCGCTGCCTCGAGATCGGCCGGGCGCTCAACGGTTCGCGCCTTGGCGGCACGAACAAGGGCACGCATTTCAGCATCATGGGATACCAGAGCACGCACAACGTCGGGGGAGCCGTGATGGGTAGCGATCCGTCGACCAGCGTCGTCAATAAATACCTGCAGTCGTGGGACGTTTCGAATCTGTTCGTGGTGGGCGGCAGCGCGTTTCCGCAGAACCCCGCCAACGGCCCCACCGAAACGATCGGCATGCTGGCCTGTTGGGCGGCCGATGCGATCAAGGAAAACTATGTTCGCAACCCTGGCTCCTTGGTCTGAACGGCGACGCGAAACCCCGCGCTAGCCTGGAAACCTCCTCTTCGACTGCCGCTTCACGCCGGTAGCGGACGTTCATAGAGGCGAGAGGGCCTCCGCGCGATCTAGACGAAGTCGACGTGTCGGGCGCGCGTGACGACGACCGCCGCCAGCCGATCGGGCGAGCTGGCAACAATGCGCAGCACCTCGCCCGTCGCGGTCTGATAGGTGAGCGCCTGTTGCAGATCGGCCGAGCGCTGACGGGTCCCTTCCAATAGCCATGCGTTCTCGATCGCGATCACCGCCTGTGCCGCGAAGGTGCGAACCAAGTCGATCTGTCGATCGGTAAACGGTTCGACCCGCGCGCGGGACAAGCCGAACGCACCGATCGGCTCGTCCTCGCGCAGGAGCGGCACACCGAGGATCGTGTGGATCAGGCCCATCTCCGCGGCGTGGCGCGCGACATGCTCCCGATAGGCGCCGATATCGGTAATTCGGACCGGATCGCCCGTCACCAGACCGAGCGTTGGCTGCCGGTTCGGTAAGCGGACGCTGGATCGGTCGCGCGGCAACGGGCGAGACGCGCCGGTAGCGGTCTCCCGCCGGGGTCGGCTGCCGGTCATGTCGTGCATAACAGACGATCTTCGGAGCGCAGTTCGTCGACAATGTCGCACGCACTTTCTTAAACGTTGAAAGATAGTTGAAGCAAAATCTGTTATCGTATCGGTTGTCGTGTGGTGGTTTTTTGGATCGAGTAACAGGGGGACGTCGCTGCGTTTTACCGCGGCGTTTCTAGCTCTTTGGCTAACCGGCGTCGTACCGGTTTTTGGGCAGTCTTTGGCGCCGTTTGGGGTGGCGCCGGCGGGTCCGCCGCCGCCGCATGGCGGGGCGGTGGCGCCGTTGCCGGACATCCAGCCCGCGCCGGCGACGCCGCCCGAGGCGCCGCCGCAACCGCCGCCCGCCGCGCCCGCCGCGCCGCTCGACACGGTGCGGCGCCTGGTGCTGCGCGGCTACAAGATCGACGGCAACACGGTGCTCCCCGCGGCGGCGATCCAGGAGATTTTCGCCCCCTATCTGAACAAGCCTGTCAGCCTCGCCGATCTCGAAGAGATCCGCACCCGCCTCACCAAGCTCTATATCGAGCGCGGCTACATCAATTCGGGGTTTGTCATCCCCGACCAGGATGCCTCCTCCGGCATCGTCGCGTTTCACGCCGTCGAGGGCCGGGTGACCGCGGTCGACACCACCGGCACCGTCCATTTCAGCCCGGATTACTTCAACCAGCGGCTGGAACGCGGGCTGACGGTGCCGTTCAACGTCAACGACCTGCAAAGCGAGCAGCAGATCCTCTTGCAGGACCCCCTGGTGCGTCAGCTCAACCTCGATGTCCAGCCCGGGCTGACGCCGGGCGAGGCCAAGGTGGCGGCCAATGTCGTCGAGGCGAGCCCCTATGCGCTCAACTTCCAGGTCGCCAACAACCAGTCGCCGACGGTCGGCGAGACCCGCGGCCAGGTGCAGGGCGCGGTCTCCAATGTCCTGGTGAGCGACGACACGCTGGCGGCGCAATATGGGCGCAGCGAGGGCCTCAACGACGGCGCGGTCAGCTATTCGCTGCCGATCGCGGCCGACGACACCCGTCTGTCGCTGCGCTACGACATCAACGGCACGCTGATCGTCAGCCCGGCGCTGAGCCCGCTCAACATCACCAGCCGCTACGACAGCTACGAGGTCGGGTTGAGCCGGCCGTTCTACCGCACCCCCGACGCGACGCTGACGCTCGGCCTGGGGCTCGAAAAGCGCGACGCGCAGAGCTTTCTCTTGGGCTCGCCGTTCTCGTTCACCGCCGGCGCCGAGAACGGCAAGACCAATGTCACGGCGCTGCGCTTCTATCAGGATTGGGGCGAGCGCGATGCCGAGCATGCGCTGGCGCTGCGCTCGACCTTCAGCTTCGGCCTGCCCATCCTCGGCGCGACGATCGACAACATGGGAACGCAGCCGAGCGGCAAGTTCGTCTCCTGGCTCGGCCAGGCGCAATACGTGCGCCGCGTCTATAGCGATTGGGATCTGGTGCTGCGCTCGAACTTGCAGCTCGCCGACCGGCCGCTCTTCCCGATCGAGCAATTCGCGCTCGGCGGCATCGACACGGTGCGCGGCTATCGCGAGTATCTCACCGTCACCGACGACGCGTTCTCCGGCACCGCGGAGATGCGCTTTCCGATCGCCAAACTGCCGCTGCCCGGGCTGCGCGGCAGCGATGACGCCGGCACCATTCAGTTCGTGCCGTTTTACGATTACGGGCGCGGCTGGAATGTCGATCGCACGACACCCTACCCGCCCGACATCTCCAGCCTCGGCGCCGGGTTCCGCTGGTCGGCCGGCGCCGGCATCCTCCTCGAACTCTATTACGGCAAGGCCCTGCGCCACGTCGACGCCGGAACCTCACTCCAGGACCGCGGCATCCACTTCCGCCTCACCGTCCAAGCCTTCTGATCACCG
>DATJSH010000081.1:0-4042 GCA_035504235.1 Allostellaceae bacterium
CCTGCACAAGCTCGGGATCGGGCTGATCAACTGGCTCGGCGACACCGATCTCGCGCTCGGCTCGGTGATCGCGATCACGGTTTGGAAGAATACTGGCTACTACATGCTGTTCTTCCTCGCCGGGCTGGCCGGGGTGCCGCAGGACCTCGTCGACGCTGCGACGATCGACGGCGCTGGCGCGTGGCGGCGGCTGCGAAGCATCGTGCTGCCGCTCCTCGGCCCGACTTTCGGCTTTGTGGTGCCAATCGCGTTGCTGAACGCGATTACCCAGGTCGACCATGTCGTGACGATGACGCAGGGCGGACCGTCCGATGCGACCAACCTGCTACTCTATTACATCTACCAGCAGGCAGCCCAGAACTACGACACCGGCCTCGCCTCGGCGGCGACGGTGATCAGCGTTGCGGCGCTGCTCTCGCTGTCGCTGATCTCGTTCCGCCTTATCGAGCGCGGCGTGCACTATGAGAGCTGACCGGTGAGGGGCCAGGGCAAGCTCTGGGGCCTTGTCGCAGCAAGCGCCGCGGCGCTTCTCTGGGCCGTACCCTTCGCCTGGATGGCGGTGGCCTCGCTGCGCCCGGGCGTGCCGCCCGACATCGCCTCGCTAACCCCATCCGGACCGTTCGGGCTCGGCAATTTTGTCGAAGCGTGGAACAGCGGCAGCTTCCCGCTCTGGTACCTCAACACGTTTCTGATGTGCGGCGGCATCCTCCTGGTGCAACTGGTGACGATCAGCATGGCGGGCTACGCGTTCGCCCGGCTCGCTTTTCCCGGTCGCGATTTCGTCTTTTCGCTGTTCCTGCTGCAGCTTTTGCTGATCCCGCCGCTGTTGATCGTGCCAAACCTGCAGACGCTGGTATCGCTGCACCTTTACGACACGCTCCCCGGCATCATGGCGCCGTATTTTGCGTCAGCCTTTGGTGTCTTCCTGATGCGTCAGACGTTTCGCTCCATCCCCAAGGATTTCGAGGAGGCGGCGATGCTCGACGGCGCCGGAGTCGCGGTGCTGATCAGGTACGTTCTGCTGCCGCTAGCGCGGCCCGGCCTCGTGGCGTTTGCAATCGTCTCGGTGACCGCCCACTGGAACGAGTTTCTGTGGCCGCTGATGGCGGTGTCGTCGCCGCAGAACCAGGTGCTGACAGTGGGCCTGTCAACCTTCACCTCGGGTGCCGAAGCAGGGTCGGATTGGGGCGTCGTCGCCGCCGGCACGTTCTTTGTCGCCGCGCCGCTGTTGATCCTTTTTCTGTTCTTTCAGCGGCGCTTCATTTCGTCCTTTGTCTATTCCGGCATCAAGTAAAGGGGGAGGGAGAACATGACTGAGATGACACGGCGGACCGCGCTCAAAATGTCCCTGGGGGGTGCGCTCGCCGTCACCGCGGCGGCAGCGACCAAGACAGCGTTTGCCGCCGATCCGGTCGAGATCGACCTGTTCTTTCCCGTGCCGGTGCAGGGGAAGCTCGCCGATAAGATGAAAGAGCTAATCGACCGCTTCAATACCGAGCACGCCGACATCAAGGCGACCGCGGTCTATACCGGCAGCTATGACGATACGAGCCTCAAGACGCGGGCCGCGATCAAGGCCGGGAAGCCGCCCGCCGCGGTCATCATGTCGGCGAATTTCGTGCGCGAGTACGTCATCAACGGCGATGTCGACCCGTTCGACCCGCTGATCGAAAAGGACGGCAAGACCTCAGCTACCTATTTCGACAATTTCTGGCCGGCGCTGAAGCCAAATGCGGTGATCGATGGCAAGGTCTATGGCATCCCGTACCAGAACTCGACACCGCTGATGTACTACAATGTCGACGCGTTCAAGGATGCCGGGCTCGACCCGAACCGTCCGCCCGAGACCTGGGCCGATTGGGTCGATGCCGCGAAGAAGCTCACTAAGGCGGATGGTAGCCGCTGGGGCGTCATGTTCCCCGGCACCTACGATTATTGCGGCTGGATCACCAGCGCGCTGGTGATGCAGAACGGCGGCCAGTACTACAACCACGATTACGGCGGCGAAGTTTACTACAACGCGCCGTCGACCTTGGGCGCCCTGACCCTCATCGACACGCTGATCAACAAGGCCAAGGTGATGCCGCCGGGGGTGAGCGACGCCAATGCCTGCACCAGCGCGTTCTTCGCCGGGCGGCTGGGCACGATGCTTCTATCAACCGGATCATTGAGCTTTGTGCGCGATAACATGAAGGCGCCGTACAAGGTCGCTTTCCTGCCGAAGGCGGTGCGCAACGCAGCGCCGATCGGCGGCGCCTCGCTGATCCTACCGAAGGGCAACACGCCGGAGCGCCAAGCCGCGGCGTGGACGCTGATCAACTGGCTGGTCAGCCCCGAGATCGCTGGAGAATGGAGCCGGTTTACGGGCTATTTCTCGCCGCGCAAGGCAGCTTACGACCTGCCGGACATGCAGAAATTCATGAGCGACCACCCCGATGCCAAAATCGCGCTCGACCAACTCAAATACGCCGTACCGTGGTTCGACACCTTCAACACCGTCGCGGTGCGCAAGGCGATGGAAGACCAGGTGCAGGCGATCTTCTCCGGCAAGGTGGCGCCGGCCGACGGCGTCGCCGCCGCGCAAAAGGCCGCCGACGAGCTGCTGCGCCCTTATGTCGAGCAGACCGCGCTCAAGGTGGTGGGATAGCGCGCACCGCGCTATCCCATCATCCCGGCGACAGCCGGGACCCATATTTCAGCTTTCGAGCGGCCGTGGCATAGGTCCCGACCTTCGCCGGGATGGGGTAATAGGCTATGCTTCTCGGCGAGAGGAGCGCCCGCGATGAACGACGCAGCACCTTTGAACCTGATCGCAGCTCGGTCCGCCATCGAGCATTTCGATGTGCTGATCGTCGGCGCTGGAATTTCCGGGATCGGCGGGGCCTATCACCTCACCCAGCAATGCCCCGGCACGTCGTTTGTCGTGCTCGAAGCGCAGGAGACGTTCGGCGGCACCTGGTGGACGCATAAATACCCCGGTATCCGCTCCGACAGCGATCTCTACACCTTTGGCTACCGCTTCAAGCCGTGGACCAGCGCGCCGATCGCGACCGCTGCCGAAATCCGCAAATACATGGGCGAGGTGATCGACGAGAACGGCCTCGGGCCGCATATCCGCTACCGGCACCGGATCGACGCCGCGCGCTGGTCGAGCGCCGACAAATCATGGAGCGTGGAGGCCACCCGTCTCGATACCGGCGCGCCCGTCCGCTTCACCGCCAATTTCCTGTGGATGTGCCAGGGCTATTACCGCCACGACGAGGGCTACACCCCCGAATGGCCGGGCATGGCCAATTATCGCGGCCGCATCGTCCATCCGCAGAAATGGCCCGAGGATTTGGAGTACGCCGGCAAGCGCGTGGTGGTGATCGGCTCCGGCGCGACGGCCGCGACCTTGATCCCGGCGATCGCCGACGAATGCGCGCATGTCACGATGCTGCAGCGCTCGCCGACCTTTTTCCGCACCGGGCGCAACGCGATCGAGATCGCCGACGAGCTGCGCCGGCTGCAGGTCGACGAGGCCTGGATTCATGAAATCGTCCGCCGCAAAATCCTCTACGAGCAAGGGGTGTTCACGCGCCGCTCCTTCAGCGAGCCGGAAGCGGTCAAGCAGGAATTGCTGGCCGGGGTGCGCGGCTATCTCGGCCCCGATTACGATATCGACACGCATTTCACGCCGCGCTACCGGCCGTGGCGGCAGCGGATCGCGTTCATCCCCGACGGCGATCTGTTGCAGGCGATCAAGGGCGGCAAGGCCTCGGTCGTCACCGACGAGATCGAACGCTTCACCGCAACCGGCATCGCGCTCAAATCGGGTCGGACGCTCGACGCGGACATCATCGTCACGGCCACCGGCTTCCATCTCAGCGTCGGCGGCGGCATCGATTTCACGATCGACGGCCAGAAGCTCGATTTCGCCGAGACCGTGACCTATCGCGGCATGATGTTTACCGGCGTGCCCAATTTGGCCTGGGTCTTCGGCTATTTCCGTGCGAGCTGGACGCTGCGCGCCGACCTCGTCGCCGATTTCGTCTGCCGGCTG
>DATJSH010000082.1:0-35210 GCA_035504235.1 Allostellaceae bacterium
CGAGGCGGCATTCGAGCTGATTGCCGGTGAACGGCGCTGGCGCGCCGCCCAGCGGGCCGGACTGCACCGGGTACCCGTTCTGGTACGGGCGCTCGGCGACGCCGAGGCGCTGGAAATCGCGCTTATCGAGAATCTTCAACGCGAAGATTTGACAGCTCTCGAAGAAGCGGAAGCCTATCAGCGGCTGATCGGAGAGTTCGGACGCACCCAACTTGCTGTTGCGGAAGCGCTGGGCAAGAGCCGGAGTCATGTCGCCAACACATTGAGATTGTTAGGGTTGCCCGAAGTCGTGCGGCGCTGGCTGGAGGACGGAGCACTCAGCGCGGGTCACGCGCGGGCTCTGCTGACGGCGGAAAATCCCGCAGAATTGGCCGCCGAGATCATCCGTCGTGGCCTCAATGTTCGTGTGACCGAGCTGCTCGTCAAACGCCGCACGGCTTCGCGACGGATCAGCCAACGTCAGGCGCGCGATGCCGACACGATGGCGCTGGAGCGCGAGATGACCCAGGCGCTTGGCTTGCGCGTGACGATTGCCGGTAAGGCGCGGGGCGGCGCGCTCACCTTGCATTACGTGAACCTCGATCAGCTCGATCGATTGCTGGCGCTGTTGCGCGCGGGGTAGGCCGGGATTCCTGCGCCATCGCGAACAGTGCGGCGCGACAGGCGGTCTCGGCCGGTATGCCGGTCGTTTTGAGCTGGGTCTCGGCTTCTGCGAGGGCGTCGAGCTGACGGCGCAGCTGCGGCTCGCGCCACTGCGCCAGCTGGCGGCGAAAGCTGTCATGTTGCTTGAAAAAGATCGGCGGGCGAGCACTGCGCAGCACATCGTCGACGGAATCGCCGGCGGCGGTCCGGGCGCTCAGCGCGTGCAGCCGCTGCATGTGGCGCAGTGCGGCGCGAATTACCGAAACAGGCGATTCGCCTTCCTGGAAAACCCGTGAAAGCGCGCGTTCGAGCGCGGCGCTGTTTCCTTCGGCGGCGGCGAGCACTGCGTCGTCGAGCGACAGGGCGGCGCTGTCGGCGATCGAGAGCTGCGCATCTTCGATCTCGACGCGGCCGCCGTCGCCGGCGTAGAGCGTCAGTTTTTCGAGCTCGGCGCGCGACAGCAACCGATCGCTGCCGAGGTGCGCGACAAGGAAGGCGAGCGCGTCGCGGCTCGCGGCGATCCGATGCGCCGCCAACGTATCGCGGATCACCTCGGCTAGATCGCGCGCGTTGTCCGGATAGCAGCCGATGACGACGCCGCAAGGCGCGTCATCAAACAAACGGCGTAGCGCAGCACGCGCCGGAAGATCGCCGGCCTCGATCACGACGAGCCCGTCCCCGGGCGGATCGGCAAGAAAACGGCCGAAAATGGCGCTTTGTGCATCGCCGATGTCGCGCACGCGAACCAGCCGCCGCCCGCCCATCAGGCTTATCTGTGCCGCTTCGTCATAAAGCCTCGCGGGGTCCGCGGCGAGCGTGGCTGCGGTGAGATCGGCGACGCGGAAGGGATCGTGCAGATCGGAAACGACGGCGCGGCCCAGCACGTCGGCGCGCTCGCGCACCAGCCCAGCGTCAGGTCCGTACAGCAGGACCGCGCGTATGCCGGGGTCGGGTTGCCGCAAAAAGCCTTCGACCCGGCCGGCCGCGAGCTTCACGACGGCGCCGGTTCTTTGTTTTGCATGAACATGGTCAGCCGCGCGACCATCTCGCGACGGATTTCCTCGACAACCCGTACCCTCGCGTCGTTTTGGGCGACGACCGTGCTATAGCCGTTGGCTTGAATATCGAATGAATCGGACGCGTGGATGGACGAGGTCTGGAGCACCTTCTTGGTGGCAACGTCGATGAGCCGATACGTGCAGATGCCCTGCACCTCGCCCCGCGTGCCGAGCCCTTGCGACTGGATGCCCATGTCTTGCAAGACTGTCGACAGGGTGACACTCAAATTGTAGCGCGTCGTGGTCGATATGCCGTCAGGGTTGAACGATTGACGCAGCCCGTCTTCCAACATCTGGCCGGGGCGTTCGGGGATCGGCAGCACGTTGATAGCGCGCAAATCCGCGTTTGCCGAACCGGTATGCGGATCGGCGTAGAGCGGCTCCCAGCCGCAGCCGGCGAGCGTGGGAAGCGCCAACGACAGCGGAAGAAGCTGCGCCAGAAGCTGCCGCCGGGCGATCATCTCACGCCACCACGCTGACGATGCGATTGGGCACCACCACCACCTTTCTCGGCGCCTTGCCGTCCAGCAGACGTGTCACCTGCGGAAGCGCCAGCGCTGCCTCTTCCACCTCGTTCGCTGCCGCGTCGCGCGGCAGGTCGAGCGTCGCGCGCAGCTTGCCGTTGACCTGCACGGCAATCGTCACCTGCTCGTCGCGCGCGAGGTCGGCGTCGGCTCGCGGCCAGGGCGTGTCGGCGATCATCGTCTCGTGTCCCAACTCCTGCCACATTTCCTCGGCAAGGTGCGGCATCATCGGGCCGAGCAACCGGGCGAGGGTCTCGAGACCCTCGCGAAGCACGGCGCCTGCACCTAGCTTCTCACCGCGGACATCTTCCAGCGCATTGGTCAGCTCGTAGAGGCGCGCGACCGCGCGATTGAAGCGAAATTTGTCGATGTCCTCGGTCACGGCCGCGATCGTCTTGTGGATGAGCCCGCGAACCTTGATCAGCGCGGGGTCTAAGCTGTCCGGCATGGGGCTGTCTGCTGGCGGCAAGACAACGGAGGGCTCCGATACCATCCGCCATAAGCGGTTCACCTGACGCCAAGCGCCCTCGATTCCGGTCTCGGTCCATTCGAGGTCGCGCTCGGGCGGACTGTTCGACATCAGATAGAGCCGCGCGGTATCAGCCCCGTAAGTATCGACGATGGTGTCGAGGCCGACCACGTTCTTCTTCGATTTACTCATCTTTTCGAGGCGCCCGGCGAGCACCGGTCGACCGCTTTCATCGATGGGCCGGCCGGCGGGATCGCTCGTGATCTCTTCTGGAAAGAGCCATTCGCCCTCGGCGTTCTGGTAGGTCTGGTGACAGACCATCCCTTGGGTGAAAAGCCCGGCAAACGGCTCGTCGAGGTCGAGGTAGCCGCATTCTTTGAGTGCGCGCACAAAAAAGCGCGAATAGAGCAGGTGCAACACGGCGTGCTCAACGCCACCGATATACTGATCGACCGGCATCCAGTACTCGGCCGCCTCGCGCTGAAAGGCGGTCGGAGCACGCGCGGAACAGAACCGCAGAAAGTACCAGGACGATTCAAAAAAGGTATCGAACGTGTCGGTCTCACGCGTCGCTGGCTTGTGGCATTTGGGGCAGGCGACATGCTTCCAACTCGGGTGCCGATCGAGCGGGTTTCCGGGCGTATCGAAATCGACATCCTCGGGCAGCTTGACCGGCAGGTCGCTCTCGGGCACCGGCACGATGCCGCAATCGGCACAGTGGATGACCGGGATCGGGCAGCCCCAATAGCGTTGCCGCGACACGCCCCAGTCGCGCAGGCGATAGGCGATCGTGCGCTGGCCGAGTTCCAGCGCCTCAAGCCGCTCGCCGACCGTGCGCTTGGCCTCGGCAACGCTCAATCCGTTGAGGAAACTCGAATTGAAGATTGTACCGTCATCGACATAGGCAACGTCCTCGATCGCAAAACTCTTTGGGTCGGCCTTGGGTGGGAGGACGACCGGCACCACCGGAAGCTCGTATTTGCGCGCGAAGTCCAAATCGCGCTGGTCGTGCGCGGGACAGCCGAAGACCGCGCCGGTGCCGTATTCCATCAGGACGAAATTGGCGACGTAGACTGGCACCCGACGCGACTTGTCGAGTGGGTGAATCGCCTCGATTCCTGTGCGGAAGCCGCGCTTCTCCGCAGTCTCGATCGCTTCCTCGCTGGTGCCGATGCGGTCGCATTCCGCGATGAACTCCGCCAGCGCGGGATTGTCGCTCCCCAGCGCCTCGGCGAACGGGTGATGCGGCGACAGGGCGAGGAATGCGGCGCCATAGAGCGTATCGGGCCGCGTGGTGAAAACCTCGATTGTGGTCTTGCCATCGGTGAGCGTCCATTGAACGCGTGCGCCGTGGGAGCGGCCGATCCAGTGCTCCTGCATCAGTCGGACGCGCTCGGGCCAGCGCTCGAGCCTCGTCAGCGCATCGAGCAGCTCGTCGCTGTATTTGGTAATGCGTAGGTTCCATTGCGCCAAGAGACGCTTTTCAACGAGCGCTCCGGTGCGCCATCCGCGGCCTTCGATAACCTGTTCATTGGCGAGCACAGTGTGATCGACCGGATCCCAATTGACCCACGATTCCTTGCGATAGGCGAGGTCCTTCGCCAGGAAGTCGAGGAACATCTTCTGTTCGTGCCGGTAGTATTCCGGGTGACAGGTTGCGATCTCGCGCGACCAGTCATAGGCAAAACCCATGCGTTCGAGCTGCGCGCGCATTGTCGCGATGTTTTCCGCGGTCCAGATCGCGGGGTGGATGCCGCCGGCGATGGCCGCATTCTCCGCCGGCAGGCCGAACGCGTCCCAGCCCATCGGATGCAGCACATTGTATCCGCGCGCTCGCCGGTACCGCGCCACGAGATCGCCCATCGTATAGTTGCGGACGTGCCCGACATGCAGATTACCTGATGGATATGGGAACATCTCGAGCACGTAATATTTCGGCCGCGCCGGGGCGTGGTGCGAGGCAAAGGTTCGGCGCTCGCGCCAGCGCCGCTGCCATTTCGCCTCGCTCGTCTTGAAGTTATACCGTGACATGCCTATCTCGCGGCGGCCGCGCCCGCCGGTCCGTTATTGTTGCTCCGCGCGAATGCGCGCGATGTGAATCTGCCGCGCCCGTTGGAGAATATCGTTCTCGAGGCTGTCGACGACAGCCTCGTCGATTGGCGCATCCTTCCACTGGCCGGAAGGATCGCGAGTCTGGCGCTCGACTGTGACCACAATCGAATCCGACCGCAAGGCCCGCGACTTGACAAACGCGGTGATCCGCATTCGCTCGCCGGTCTTGCCTTTCGGCGAGTACCAATTGGTCACTGCAAGCCCTGCGATCGGGTCGAGCGAATCCGTGCCGGCAAAGCTCAACGTGTCGAGCACCGCTTGCCACAGCACCGGGCTGACGCCGGGGCCGGTTTGCGGCCCGAGCTCGGCCTGCGGCTTCTTGGCGATGTGGAGGAAGGTCCAGATGTTACCTTCCGTGTTCTCTTCCCCTGGCGGGGCGGCGGAGGCCTGCTGTTGCTCGGGCTGCGGCAGTTGCGCGACGGTCGCGTCGGACTGGGTTGTCTTGGTTGCGGTGCATCCTCCGGCCAGCAAGCAAAGGCTTGTGGCAAGGGCGACCACCAGACGGTAATACGAGGCCGGCATGAACATATCCTATGCGGGCGCGGCAGGCTCGTTGGGTTTTGCCAGGAATGGAGCCGTTATGGAAGAGGCGATCGCGGCCAATCTTAAGGGTGTGCGCTCACGAATCGAGGCGGCGGCGCGCGGCGCGGGCCGGCCGGCCGATGCGGTGACGCTTGTTGCGGTCAGCAAGACCAATCCGCAAAGCATCGTGCGCGCGGCGCTTGCCGCGGGTCAGCGTGTCTTCGGGGAAAACCGGGTGCAGGAGGCGCTCGAGAAATTTCCAGAACTGCGCAACGAGTTCCCCGACCTGGCGCTGCACCTGATCGGCCCCCTGCAGACCAACAAGGTCAAGGAAGCGGTGGCGCATTTCGACGTCATTGAAACCGTCGACCGCCTCCGCCTCGCCGAGGCGCTGGCGCGCGAGATGGAGCGCGCCGGCAGGCGGCCGTCTTGCCTGATCGAGGTTAATACCGGGGAAGAGCCGCAAAAGGCCGGCGTGTTCCCGGCTGAGGCCGACGACTTTATCACCGATTGCCGCAACCGGCTCGGTTTGCCGATCGAAGGGCTGATGTGCATCCCCCCGCATGACGAGGAGCCCGCACCGCATTTCGCTCTCCTGCGCGAGATCGCCCGGCGCCATGACTTGGCGGTCCGCAGTATGGGAATGAGCGCCGATTTCGAGACCGCGATCCGCTTCGGCGCGACGCATGTCCGGGTCGGGACGGCGATTTTCGGCGCGCGCCGGCCCTTTTCTGCGGCGGCCAAATGACGAACGAGGTGCGTCATCCGGACGAGTCGGGTCCCTTCATCCGGTGGGCGAACGGCTGAAAGATAAAGTTCGAGAACCCCGAGACATGGGGCAGCTGTGGATAGCTTGGCGCATGCGCCGGGGATAAGTGCGGCTTCTTGGGGATAGCACTGTGGAAACGAATGCTGCGGGTTGCCGCAGCGCCTAGGGACGCTAGTCTCTCCCGGCTGTTGCGGAAGCGCGGGACTTCCGCCGGTCAAGCGGGCGATCCGACATGGGGGAGGGTCGCCCGCTTTTTTGCGCTCGACCTGCGGACATAAACCTAAAGGAAATGACCCGAGCGGGTCGCCTTGGTGTTGAGGTAGCGCTCGTTGTGGCCGTTGGCCGGAAAGACGTGTGGCACGCGCTCGACGACCGCGATGCCGTAGCGCTGGAGGGCGGCGACTTTGTCAGGATTGTTGGTGAGAAGCCGCACCGACATGAAACCGAGTTGGCGCAGCATCTCAGCGGCCGGCAGATAGACCCGTTCGTCGGCGTCGAAGCCCAGCTGCTCATTGGCGTCGATCGTGTCGAACCCGGCATCCTGAAGCTGATAGGCGCGCAGCTTGTTGACGAGCCCGATGCCGCGGCCTTCCTGCGCCAGATAAAGCAGCACACCGCCGCCCGCGGCGGCGATGGTTGCAATGGCTCCCTTCAGCTGTTCGCCGCAGTCGCAGCGCAGGCTCGCCAACACGTCACCAGTAAAGCATTCGGAATGCAACCGCACCAGCACCCCGCTTTTCGGCTCCGGCGTGCCGATCAGGATCGCGAGGTGTTCGCTGCCGCCATCGCCGGGGCGAAAGGCGATCAGCCGGGCGTTCTCGGCGCCGGCGAGCGGCACGCGCGCCTCGGCGACCCGCTCGAGCCCGGCGGTCGCGGCGCGGCGATCGAGCACCGCGTCCATATTGACGACGGCGAAGTCGGCGCGGCGGCCGGCCAGCGCCGCCTCGGCTGGAACGAGCCACAGGACAAGCGCCGCCGGTAGCAGATCGGCGAGCTTTGCGAGTGCGACGGCTGCCAGCGCGCCGGGTTCGGCGCTTGCCGGTTGCGGCCCGAGACCCGGCGGCTGCGTGCCGAGCGAGGTCGCGGGGTTGGCGAGATTGCGGATCACCACCGCCGAGAGATGCGGCGCAACGGTAATTCGGACCGCGCCCGAAAACGCATCGCGCGGAGCGAGGCCGAGCGCGACGGCGCGGCGGCGGGTAACCACGACCGACAGCCGCCGGCTCGATATATCGCGCAGCAGGGTGAGGTTGGCATCGGTTACCAGTTCGGCAGCAATCGCCAGTACGGCGCCATTTTCGCCGTCGAGCAGCACCGGCTCGCCGCGACGAAAAGCGATGATCGCCTCGTCGAGCGCGCGCCGCCCCGCCGCCGGCGACGGCATCGATTCGGACGAAACGCTCGCTTTATCAACCACTCGGTATCACTCCGGGCGGCGCAACCGCCGCGCCGCGCTAAATGACCAGCCCCGGCCGGGCGGTGCAAGCAAAACCGGCGTGCCGTATGGCTGCCGTGCGCCCGTTACGGATGGCCGTTCGAAATTGGGGTGTGCTGGCGGCGGCTGACAAGGCGCCCAGCGCGTCATGCGTCGTCGATATGCCTGACAACCGGCTCGCGCTTCGGATAAATTGCGTCGCCGCCAGATCGGCGGAGGGTTGGGGATGGCGTCAGCGCGCGACGCGAATAACGGCGCGGGTACCAAGTGGTGTCACCTGCATGACATGGTGATCCAACGAAGGCAAACTCATCTCAGGGACTTCATGCAGGCAAACCGCAGAATCCTCATCGTCGATGACGATAATGCACTGCGCGAATCGCTCGTCGAGCAACTCAAACGCGACGGCGAATTCGACGTCGTCGAATGCGAGACCGCGACCATGGCGCTCGATGCGGTGCGGCGCGAACGCTTTGACGCCATGCTCCTCGATGTCGGCCTGCCGGACATGGATGGCCGCGACCTTTGCCGCCAATTCCGCCGCGACGCGATCAACGTGCCGATTGTCATGCTGACCGCCGCCGACAGCGAGGGCGACACGGTGGAAGGCCTGGACGCCGGCGCCAACGACTATGTGACAAAGCCATTTCGCCTCAATGTGTTGCTGGCCCGACTGAGGGCGCATATGCGGCAGAGCGAGCATCGCGATGACGCGGTCTTCTCCATCGGCCCTTATGCATTTCAGCCCGGCGCCAAGCTGATGACAGATCCGGCGCGGCGCAAGAAGGTGCGCCTGACCGAGAAAGAGACGGCGATCTTGCGCTATCTCTACCATGCCGGAGACCGGGCGATCGGCCGATCGACCTTGCTGGGTGAGGTCTGGGGGTATAATGCCGGGGTGACAACCCACACGCTCGAAACTCATGTCTATCGCCTGCGCCAAAAGATCGAGCGCGATCCCGCGAACGCGGAAATCCTGGTGACCGAGCCGGGCGGCTATCGGCTCAATCCGTGAGGGCAGCGGCGGCGCCGTCCTCCGACCTTATCATCTGCAGCGCCGCCGATAGCGGTTATTTTCCGTTGCTTCGCGACGCGGTGCAGTCGGTGCGCGCGCTCCACTCCGAGGTGTCAATAGGCGTGCTCGATCTCGGACTGCTGCCGGATCAGCTTGAGTGGCTGGCCGCGACGAGGGTGCGCATCGTGCAACCCGGCTGGGATGTCGAGTTTCCGGGTCGCGAGAGTGTGCCCCAGACCTTCAAGGCGCAAGTAGCGCGGCCCTTTCTGCCGAAGCACTTTCCCACCTACGACATGTATTTCTGGCTCGACGCCGACGCTTGGCTCCAGGATTGGCGCGCGGTCGAGCTCTACCTGTCGGCTGCCGGCCGCGACCGGTTGGCGATCACGCTGGAGATCGACCGCGCGTACAAGCGGCACTACAAACGCCCGAAATTGTTCGGCCTCACGCTGGCGTGGAAATGCTACCGCGAGGCGTTCGGCTGGCGAGTCGCCGACCGGCTCGGGCGCAACCCGATCGCCAATGTCGGCGTCTTCGCACTGCATCGCGATGCGCCGCACTGGGCGCATTGGGCGCGGGTCATGACGCGGGTTCTGCAGCGCACCCGGTTCTTTTTCGCCGAGCAGATCGCCCTCAACTATGCGATTTTCGGCGATAAGCTGCCGGCCAATTTCCTCCCGGCCTATTGCAACTGGGCGGTCGGCGACGCCGCGCCGGCCTTTGATGCGGCTCGCGGCCTTTTCGTCGAACCCCATGCGCCACACGAGGTGATCGGGGTCGTGCATCTCGCCGGAGCCGAGCAAAAGAACAAGATCTTCCGGCTGGACCGGCTTGATGGCGGCGCGGTGGAAACGTCACTGCGGTTCAGCGAGAGCCGCGCGCTGTGCGGCCGAGCCGCTTGCGCAGGCTGCGCCGCCAGCGCGCCAGGTGACGATGGCGATGTGCCCAGGCCGCGTCGCTCAGCACGCGAACCGCTTCCGGGGAGGCGATAAACGGCGCGATGTCGGCCAGTGCCGGCGGCGAGTGCGCCGGATTGTAGACGATCGCCATGCCCGATGGAGTGCCGAGAAGCAATTGCCAGCGCATCCCGTTTTCGCTGGCGATGCGTTCGATGCCTGCGGTCAGACCGAACGCCGCGACATCGTGGAACAGGTAGACGCAATCCGGCGCGGCCAGCGGCTTCACGGCGCGGAAGTCGAGCTGCACCTGGTCGACCGAGTGGTAGCCGTCGATAAAGGCGAATTCGATCGGTGGCAAATCCGCCTCGGCGACGCACGCGGCGACATCGTCCGGTGATTTGCCGAAAGCCGCGCTGACCGTCAGCCGTTCCTCCGCGGCGACCCGATTGGTAAAGTCAATGCCGACGCGCGAATGGCGATCCAGCCCGGCATCGATCGCCAGCACTTGGGCTTCCGGGTTGGTCAGCGCGATGGCCAGTGTGCTCCAGCCGAGCGAATTGCCGATCACGAACACCGATCGCGGGCGGAAGCGCGCGAATAGGCATTCGAGCAAATAGACTTCCTGCAGCGCAATCCCCAGCCCCTCGGTCAGGCTTTTGCCATCCTTGAGGAACCAGGTGAACGGGGCGTGCCGCAGTCCGTCGAAATAGCGAGCGTCGAGCCCGGTCGCGATACCGATCCCGCGGCTCTCGTAGAGCGATACCAGGCGCGGCAGGATCGGCATCGCCGTCAACCCCCGGATCCGTCGCCGCGATAGCCGCGCGCGATGTAAAGCTTGTAGGTCTGGCCGCCGCCGGGCCCTGATTTGATGTCGATCGTCGTCAGTTTGCTGAAATCGGCGAAATCGGCGCGCATCTGATGGGAAAGGTCGTGCACCGTCACCGCCAGGAAGTCTTCGCCGTGGTGCCGGCTGAGGTTGTTTTCGAGATCCCATTGGTTGCTGACGCCGGGGACTGGATCCCAAATGACCGCGTCGAACGGATGGGGGTGCACGTAGTAGATCAGCGCCGCGACGATCTCGCGGTCGTCGGTCATCAGGCGCAATCCGGGATGCGCGGCAAGTTCGCCGGCGACGGCATTGCCCAGCGTGCGCCAGCCGCGCAGCCGGTGCAGCGGGTCGAGCTTTGCCGGTACATGAAGCCCATCGCTGGCGATCAGCTCACTGCCGCCGAACACCGCAATCGCCGCGCCAAGATGCAGGGCGATCGAGAAGATCACTGTGCGCCGCCAGCCACGGCGCAGCGCCGCCTCGACGACGAGGATCACGGCGGAAACATAGGCCGGCGCGGCCCAATTCGGCTGAGCGCGCGACAACAGGCTGACGAGGGCGATGATCGCCAGCGCTGGCCAGGCAAACGCCGTTAGCAACCGCGCCGGTGGGCCGCCCAATCGCGTCGGTGCTGCGAAGAGCGCCAGCATCGCGACAAAATAGATCGGTCCGAAGACACCGAGCTGCGACAACACGAAGATGCCGAGCTCTTCCGGGTGGAACAGCGTGCCGCGCAGATCGGCATTGTCGCGCGTATGAAGATAGGTCGCGAAATGGTGGCTCCAATTCCACCAGACATTCGGCGCGACAATCAGCGCTGCGATGCCGAGCGCGATGAGCAGCCCGCGTAGATGCCGCCGTTCACCCGGTCGCAGCATTGCGAGGCCGAAGGCCGACAGCAGCCAGTAGGCCATGGCATATTTGGCGAGGAGGCCGAGCCCAACCGCGCAGCCTGTCGCGATCCACCAGCCCAGCCCTTCTTCTTCGCGCGCCCGGACAAACCCGTAGAGCGCGGCCGCCCAGCACGGCAGCAAAACCGCATCGGTGGAGATCAGGAATGCCGAGAGCGAGACGCCGGGCAGCGTCGCGTAGGCCAACGCCGCCCAATAGCCGATGCGCCGGTCGCAGAGCCGCGCGCCAATCCCGTACACGAAGCCCGACGCGACCGCGTGCAACACCGGCGCTGACAGACGTACCGCGAACTCGCTATTGCCGAGCAGCGCGGTGGTCAGCGCGATCAACCAGGCGACCAGCGGCGGCTTCGAGTAGTAGCCGAACGCCAGGTGCCGCGACCAGAACCAGTATTGCGCCTCGTCGGGATAGAGACCGGCGGACTGGACCGAGAGCCACAGCAGTCTTGCCGCGGTGATCGTCAGGATCGCCCACGCCGTCATGGCGCCGTAAGACGGCGCGCGAGCCAGGGGCGCGGTCACGCTGGTTTGAACGGGTGCCGTCGGGGTCACGGGATTTTCGACTTCGTATTGTCCGATCAATTGGCTAGCTTGTTGCCCCTACAGACCCGAACGGGAGGGAATCACATGCGTAAGACGACATTGGCCGTTATCGCAGTGGCGGCTGTTACGTTGGGCTGGGGCTACAGTCAGGCCGCGACTGAGACGTTCCACGGCACGCTGAGCAATGCCGCAGAGGTGCCCCCGACAACCGGCAGCGGCAGCGGCACGGCGACGGTTACACTGGACACGGCGACCAAGGCAATCACCTACAACGTCACGTATAGCGGGCTCAGCGGCCCGGCTGCCGCGGCGCACATCCATTGCGGCGCAGCCGCCGGTGCGAACGCCGGCGTCGCCGTGCCGTTCAAGGACGCGGCGAGCCCGATCACCGGCACCGCGACGTTGACCGACGCGCAGATGGCCGATCTCGAAGCCGGTAAGTGCTATGTCAACATTCATACCGCGGCCAACAAGGGTGGCGAGATCCGCGCCCAGCTGCAAAAGTAGCACGGCGGATCACCGCGGCGCGCGAAGCTGCGCGCCGCTTGGTAGCGGAGGGCAAATGCCGCTGTCCTCCGCCGGCGGGCTGATGCGGATCAACAACTGTGCGGTCAGCCCGCAAGCCGGCGAGTAGCAGCCGTTAAGCGCCTCGAGCGTGGTGTCGCGAAAGATTGCCCGGATCACCGCGCCGTCGCGCGGCCAGACATATTCGGCCGCACCCTGATAAGCGGTGGTCGGCCCTGGAAGCGTGCCGCAATCCTTTCCGGGCGCGCCATACTCGGCATCGAGCGCCAGGAAGACGCCGCGAAACACGCCGGCATTCACCATGTGGCGCGGGCGTTCGAGCTGGATGCGTTTCAAGCCGTGTGTCGCCCTGTCGATCTGGTAATAGGCGATCAGCCGAAATCCGCCGACCGTCACGTCGCGCACCACCAGCGGCGCATAGCTGTCACCGAAATCGATCGGCCGCGGCAGGGCGAAGCCGAGCGCTCCAAAATGCCGCTGCAGTTCTTCCGGCGACTCGCCCCAGCGCGTTCCGGCCCAGGCGGCGTCGAGGCTGACAGCATGCGCCGGGGTGCAGAGCGTCATCGACACGGCAAGCATGCCGGGAGCGAGCGCCCGCATGCTCAAAACTGCAGCGGCAGGTTGCGCACCGCGGCCCCGAACGAGGCTTGCGGATGCGACGGCAAATCATCCTCCTGTCGCTCGCGGCGGTCGACGCAGTCGCGGGTCTCACCGAACACGCCGCGCCACGTCGTGGCATGGGGCAGCGCGCCGAGCAGGCAGGCGTCGTAATCGGTATAGGTGCGGTCGGCCGCGCAGCCAAAGGACGGGCGATCGGCGCTCGCGGCAGTAAGGATGATCCGGTTCGGCGCCGCCATCGCCCCGTGCGCGAACGAGCCG
The DNA here is from genome assembly GCA_035504235.1 of Allostellaceae bacterium. Lineage (GTDB taxonomy): Bacteria > Pseudomonadota > Alphaproteobacteria > ATCC43930 > CGMCC-115725 > DATARH01. Next base: position 13,133 of record DATJSH010000082.1, read on the forward strand.
CTGTAGCAGCTGGAAACAACGACCACCGTCGGTACCGCGCCGCAGCCGGTCCCAAGCGCCCGCGCGAGCGCCCCGGGTTGCAGCATCTGGTCGCGGCGGGACAGGTAGACGCCAAGCCCGTGCGCGCCATGCGACGTGATGAACACAAAGCAGCCGTCGCCGGGCTCCGCGTGAAGATCGGCGATGCGGCCCAGCACGCGGTCTAGCGTCGCCGGTTCGACCGACGGCTCGCGTGGGCCGGCGCTGGCGGCGAGGCGATGGATGTCGGCCGGGGCGACGCCGTGCCCGGTGAGCCACATGTCGACTGCCTTCACCGCATTGTCGAACACGGGCTGCGCGGTATCGCCCGCAACCAGCACGACCTGCCAGCGGTCCACGGGCGGTGCCGCGAGCGGCCTCGCCCCCATGACGGCGATCGCAACGAGGGCGCCGACGCAAAACCGGGAAACGAGGCGTTGGTACATGAAAAGGGGTCTTTGCGACAGCTTGTTGTTCGAGTGACCGTTGTTAGATCGACGGCGCATGGCTTACAAGGCGCCCGCAATGTGGCACTGTTTCGGCAATCGCGTCCAACAGCGTGCCGCCGAGCCTAAAACGCGAAGGTGATGACATGGCCTCAGCCCTTGCCGAGAAGCCCTGTACCCCGTGTCGCGGCGGAATCCCGCCCCTGAGCCGGGACGAGGCAGAATACCTCCACGAACAGGCGCCCGACTGGGCGCTGGTCGACGAGGCGACGCGAATCGAACGCACCTACCATTTCAAGAATTTTCGCGAGGCTTTTGCCTTTGTCGAGCGTGCCGCGGCGCTGGCCGATGTCGAAAGCCATCACCCCGATATCGGCTTCGGCTGGGGCTACGCGACGGTCTCGCTGCGTACCCACAAGATCAAAGGCCTGCACGAAAACGATTTCATCATGGCGGCAAAGCTTGACCGTATGGCTGCGGAGAACCAGTCGCCGCATTGACAGGGGGATCCATGTTCGATTTCGATCGCGTCAAGCGCCTTGCCCGGCCAAAGGGGCTGCCGTTCCAGATCGGCAAAATCGGGCACGTCGTCATCAATGTGCGCGATGTCGCGAAATCGGCCGAGTTCTACACGCAAATCCTCGGCTTCCAGATATCCGACGTCTACCCCGACGAGATGGTGCCGGGCGGCATGGTCTTCATGCGCTGCAACACCGACCATCACGGCATCGCGCTGGTCGGCTCGATGGAGCATGCCAATCCCAATATCGAGCTCAATCACATCGCCTTCGAGGTACCCAGCCTCGACGACGTGATCCGTGCCCGCGATCATCTTCGGCGGCACCAGGTGCCAATCGACTTTGCCGGCCGGCGTCGCGCCGGCTGCCAGATCGCTGTGGAATTCCGCGATCCGGATAATCACCGCCTCGAAATCTATTGGGGCATCGACCAGATCGGCAGCGAGGGCAAGACCCGCTCGCCGGCCGAATGGGACGGCAAGCCGTCGATCGAGGCGGCGATCGCCGCGCCGGTGCCGGGTCAGGACGTGGCGATCCGCGACCCATCGCTGCTGAAGGGCTGAGCGCCGGTCACTCTGCCTTGACGGATGCGCCATCCGCCTGGTTCTTCAGGATGTCGCGGATTTCGGTGAGCAGCGTATCGGTTTTCGACGCGGGCGCGGCCGTCGGGGCCAAATTGATTTTCAGCCGATTGATCTGCTTGACGAGGATGAACACGGCGAACGCGACAATGACGAACTTGATGATCGCGTTGATAAAAAGCCCGTAATTGATCGTCACCGCGCCGCCGGCCTTGGCGGCCGCGACGGTCGGGTATGCCGCGCCTTTGATGGTGATGAAGAAGTCGCTGAAATCGATCCCCCCGAGAAGCAGACCGATCGGCGGCATGATGATGTCATTGACCAGCGAATTGACGATTGTCGTAAATGCTGCGCCGAGAATGAGGCCGACCGCGAGGTCGACGACATTGCCGCGAACCGCGAAGTCCCGAAATTCGCGCCACATGGCTTCCCCCGACTGATTCCCCAAAGGCGCGGCAACGCGCCCCGGCGACTATAGCATTTTCGGCGCGGCGGATTGATCGGTTGCAGCGAGCGGGCCGGCTCGGGCATGGTCGCGCGCGATGAAGAATACGGACCGATATACCGTCGTGGTTCGCGGCCTCCTCGTGATGGCCAGCATCGGCATCCTCCCGGAGGAGCAAGGCGCCAAACAGCGGGTGCGTGTCTCGGTCGAGCTGACCGCGCCCGAGAGTGCCGCATTTCCGGGCGAGAACCGCCGGCTTGTGATCAATTACGAGAAGGTCGTGGCGGCGATTCGCGGCATCGCCGATAGCGGCCACATCGATTTGTGCGAAGGCTTCGCCGAGCGCGTCGCCGAGGCTTGCTTCGCCGATCCGCGCGTCGCGCTGGTGCGGGTGGCGGTCGAGAAGCTCGATGTCTTCGCCGATGCCGACGGGGTCGGCGCAATCCTCGAACGCAGCCGCTCCGAATGAAGCGCGGATGAGCGGTCCAAAGCTCTTCGGAATTCTCAACCTCACCGAGGATTCATTCTCGGATGGCGGCCGCAACCTCGATCCCGCGGCGGCGATCGCGGCGGCGCGCAAATTGGCGGCGGACGGCGCCGATGTCGTCGACCTCGGTGCCGCGGCCAGCAATATAGCGGCAAAGCCGGTCGCGCCCGGCGAGGAAATCCGCCGCTTGGCGCCCGTTATCGCGGCGCTGAAGCAAGTCGGAATTGTCATCTCTGTCGACAGCTTCGCGCTTGAAACGCAGCGTTATGCGCTGTCGGCCGGGGTCGATTTCCTCAATGACATCGGGGGGTTTCCCGAGCCGGTGCTCTATCCCGCGCTGGCCGCGGCGAATTGCCGGCTGGTGGTCATGCATGCCGTCCACGGGCGAGGCCGAGCGCAGGCGATCGACGTTCCGCCTATCGATATCTGGCGGCGGGTCGAGGATTTTTTCGCCGCGCGCATCGCTGCGCTTGAGGCGGCAGGGGTCGCGCGCCAACGGCTGATCCTTGATCCCGGCATGGGCTTCTTTCTCGGCAGCGATGTCGTGGCATCGCTGCGGGTGCTGGCGGGCGTTGACCGGCTGAAGCGCGACTTCGCACTACCGGTGATGGTTTCGGTCTCGCGCAAATCGTTTCTGGGCGCAGTCATCGCACGGCCGGACCCGATGTCGCGGGGCGCGGCGACGCTCGCGGCTGAACTTTATGCCGCCGCGAAAGGCGTGGATTTCATCCGCACTCACGATCCCGGCGCGCTGCGCGACGGGCTTTTGGTGATGGCGGCGCTGGCTCGCGAGAGCGAGGCTATTGAATAGCCGACTTGTAGGCGTCGCAGTTCGCCGAGCCCTGACCGTTCGCCAGCTCGCAGCGCTCGTAGAGCGAACGGCCGAAAGACTCGGCATCGCCGTTCCAATTGCGCCACGCGGCCCGGTCGGCCTCGTTCATCAAAGGCTTCAAGCGCTGCGCGACCTCGTACCGATGGTAGGCGTCGCGCGCAAACGGAAACGACATTGCGATGATCAGCGCCAAGGCGACGCAGGTACCCAGGATCCTGACCATGGCCGGTTGCGTCCTTTTCGCCACTGAGAGTTTCGGAACGGTCCGATAATATTACCTAAACTCATCAAAATCATCATCGCCGGTCGACAGCGGCAATCTGGCGGCCAGCAGAAAGAGCTAACTTGTATATGGCTAATTAGTGCGTCGCGGATGATTTGGAAAGAGGAACGATGAAACTAGAAAGCGATGACCGGCGCTACCCCGTGTGTCCGCGAAGGGGAACGCGACAAGACTGCCGCCTTTTCCAGTCAATCGAGCCTCAGCCGACCGCGATGTCGAGCCAGCCCAACTCGGTGACCGCGGCGGTATCTCCTGACCGGAGCAGCACGGTTGTCATCGCCGATTCGATGATCGCCGGGCCGGTGATGCGTTGGCCGGGCGCCAATGCGTCGAAATCGAAGACTGGCGCGTCGATAAATCCGCCGTCGAGATAGATCGCGCGGCTCCCGAGCGGCGGCGCCGGTGGCGCTTCGGGCAGAAGCGGCTCGCGCGGCAGCTCGTCGAGGATACCGGCGACCGTGACCCGCGCATTGACCAGCACGCTCTCCTGCTCCGGCATCGCGTAGGTGTAGAGTGCCTCGTGCCGGCGATGAAAACGCTCGACGATCTGCGGCAACGGGTCCGTGGCGCTCCAATCGACTCCCTGGGCGCCTCCGAGGGAATTATCGTCGAGCGGCACGGTGATCTCAAAGACCTGCTCGCCATAACGCATGTCGACCGCGCGGCTGCTGCGCGTCGGCCCGGCGAAGGAGGCGCGCAGCCGGGCGAGCCCTTCGGCTTCCATATCGTCGAACAGGCGCTTGACCGCGCCGCCGTCGAGCGCGCGCGTGTCGCCGATATGGCTTTGCGTCACCTCGAAGCGCAGATCGGTCGCCAGCATCCCCCAGGCCGACAGCACCGCGGCGACGCGCGGCACGACCACTTTGTCCAGTTGCAGCTGACGCGCGATGTCTGTGGCGTGCAGCCCGGCCGCGCCGCCAAAGGCGAACAGCGCGAAGCCGCGCGGATCGACACCGCGCCGCACCGACACCAGTCGCACCCCCTCGGCCATATTGGTGTTGACGATGCGGTGAATGCCGTGCGCCGCCTGCAGCCGATCGACGCCGAGGGCCGCCGCGACGCTATCGATCGCCTGCTCGGCCACCGCTTTGTCGAGAAGCCGCGCCCCGCCGAGAAACCGCGCCGGGTCGAGATAGCCGAGCAGCAGATTGGCGTCGGTCACTGTCGCGGCGCGGCCGCCCTGGCCATAGCAGGCCGGGCCAGGCACCGCCCCGGCGCTTTCCGGGCCGACATGCAGAATGCCGCCGGCGTCGACCGTCGCAATCGACCCGCCGCCGGCGCCGATGCTGGCGATGTCGAGGCTGCCCAGCGCGATGCGATGGCCGCCGATCTTGCGGTCCTGGACCAGCGTTGCCTCGCCCTCGACCACGAGACAGATATCGGTGCTGGTACCGCCCATGTCGAACGGGATCAGATTCGGCGTGCCGGCCAGCTTCGCGGCATGGACGCTACCGGCGACCCCGCCCGCAGGTCCCGACAGCACCGCGCCCGCCGCCAGTCGGCCGGCTTCGGCGATCGGTGCGACCCCGCCATGCGATTGGATGATCAGCGTCGGCCCGCGATACCCGGCCTCGGCCAGCCGCGCCTCGAGCCTGTAGAGGTAACGCGCCAGCACCGGCCCGACATAGGCGTTGACGATCGTGGTCGAGACGCGCTCGAACTCCTTGATCTGCGGCAACACGGCCGAGGAGAGCGAGACGTAGATGTCGGGCAATGCTTCGCGGAGGATGTCCGCTGTCCGACGCTCATGCGCTGCGTCGCGCCAGGCGTGGAAATAGCAAACCGCGACCGATTCGACGCGCGCTTCGCGTAAGATATCGATAGCATGATACAGTGAATCCAGATCAAGTGGCGTCTCGACCCGGCCGTCCGCCCGCAGCCGCTCGCGCACGCCGAGGCGCATGTGCCGTGGCACAAGCTGCTGCGGCGGGGGGAGGCGGAGATTGTAGCGGTCGTCCTTGAGCCCCTCGCGCATCTCGATCACGTCGCGGTGGCCTTCGGTGGTGAGAAGCCCGGTGCGCGCACCCTTCAGCTCCAAGAGCGCATTGGTCGCCACCGTGGTGCCGTGGACAATGCGCTCGGTCGCGGCGAGCAGCGAAGCCGGGTCGAGCCCGAGCGTCGCGGCGAGCGCGGCGATCCCTTCGATCACACCAAGCGACGAGTCCTGCGGCGTCGAAGGCACCTTGGCGAGCGTCGCCTCGCCGCCCGCGTCGATCGCGACAAGGTCGGTAAAGGTGCCGCCGACATCGATGCCCACCCGGTACATCAGCCGACAAAGCCGCTTTTGGCGTCACGGCCGCGATCTTTATTGGTTCGCTTCGCCGGCTCGCCCCACCCCCCGCCGCCGCCCGATTCAAGCACCAGCCGGTCGCCGGGACGGATCACTATGCCGGTCTCTTTGGTGCGGATCGCGCGCGGCGCGTCATTGCCCGAGAACAGCGTGTAACGGTGCGGCGCGCCGTCCGCGCCGCCGAGAATGCCGCAGGCGCCGTAGACGACGCCGTCGCCGGCGGTGTTGGCGAGCGCCGGCTCTTGCGTTTCGACGACCAACTCGACAATCCCGCCGGGGCCGCCGCAATATTGTCCGTCACCGCCCGAATCGGGGCGGAACTCGTGCCGCTTGAAGAACAGCGGAAAGCGGACCTCGGTGACTTCGAGGCTGCCGAACTTGATGCCGCCAGCGGCCTGCCACTCGCCGGCGCCGGGCCAGCCATCGCCGGCCGACGAGGCGCCGCCGCCAGGGCGCGCCTGGAAGAAATGCCAGATGAAGGGTTTGTCGGTGCGCGGGTCCTTGCCCTGGATGGCGATCCGGAACCGCCGACCCCAGCCGGCCATCGCGCGATCCGGACAGGAAGGCGCCAGCGCCTTGATGATCGCTTCGAGGATTTCCTGCGCGCAGTGGTTGGTGGCGAGGGTCACCGGCGCGCCGGGATTGGCCCACACCACCGTGCCGGGCCGGGCGATCACCTTGATCGGCCGGAACGTCCCGTCATTTTTCGGCGTCTGCGGATCGATCAGATAGGAGAGCGCGACCACGACGGCCGAATACATGTTGGGGTAGGACGAGTTGATAAAACTCGCGACCTGCTCATGCGAATCGCTGAGATCGATTGTCAGGTCGCTGCCCTGTTTCGTGACTGTCGCCCGGATATGAATATCCTTGTTACCGCGACCGTCATCGTCGAGCATCGCCTCGCCGCGATAGATGCCATCTTTCCATTCGGCGATTACCCTGCGGGTCTGGCGTTCCGCGCCGTCGAGCAGGGCCTCGATCGCCGCGTCGGTCGTCTTCCAGCCGAATTCCTCGGCCAGTGCCAGCACGCGCCGCTCGCCGACATGGGCGGAGCCGATCATCGCCGCGAGGTCGCCGCGAAAATCGCGCGGGTGGCGCACATTGGTGGCGATCATCTCCATGACGTCGTGGCGGACCCGGCCGCGGTCGTAGAGCTTCAGCGGCGTGATGCGGATGCCTTCCTGCCAGATATCCGTGGCGCTGGCGTTGTAGGCGCCGTGGGTCGCGCCGCCGATATCGCTCTGGTGCGCGCGGTTGATCGACCAGAACCGCGGCCGGTCGCCATTGGGGCCGGGGCCGAAAACCGGGGCAAACGCGGTCAGATCGGGGAGGTGGTTGCCGCCGTGATAGGGGTCGTTGAGCAGGAACACATCGCCGGGATGGATGTCGTCGCCAAAGAATTCGGTTACGGCGCGCGCCGCGAAGGGCAGGGCCCCGACATGGATCGGCACATGCTCGGCCTGGGCGATCAGCCGGCCGCCGAGGTCGCAAATCGCGGTCGAAAAATCACGGCTCGAATTGAGGATTTGCGAATAGGCGGTACGCAGCATCGCCTCGCCCATCTCGGCGACGATGGCCAGCAGGCGGTGCTGGATCACCGAGACGAGGATGGGATCGACGGCATTATCTCGGGCGGCGGTGCTGCTCATTGCTGGTGCTCCAGCGCCTCGGGAAACCTGATGGTGAATGCGAGTTCCATTGCATCACCTTGAAACCATTGGGGCAGCGGTGGTGCGCGGCCGATAGCGGCCACCATCTCTTCGACGCGTTTATCGATGTCCGGGTACCCGGAGCTGCGAGCCACCGTGATCGGGCCGATCGCGCCGTTGTCGTGAATAACGATGGTCAGCACCGTCTCACCGTGCCGGTCGCCGACATACGATAACGGCAGCAGGCCAATGTGCTGCCGGGTCAGCGAGACCAGATAGGCGAGGTATTCGTTACGCGTCGCCGCCGGCCCGGCAAAGGTCGCGGAATGCTCTGCCTCGTGCGGGGTCGCTTCGTGATGCGGCGTCTGCGCGCCCGAAGGCTTTGGCAGCTGAAACGCCGATTGGTGCTCCTTGGGCGGTGCGGGTTTCGGTTGCGGGATTGGCGGCGCCTGTTCGGCGGTCGCGGTCTGCGTTTCGGTCGGTTTTTGCTGCTGCGGGGCGGCGGCAGGGTTCTGCACCGGGTCGGGCGCACGGCCGAGATCGGGTGGCTTGACGGCGCCCTGGTCGACCGAGGAAAGCGGGCCGTGCGGCGGCAGCTCAAATTTTGGCGCTTTAGGTGTCGGCTGCGGTTGTGGCGGTGGAGGGGGCGGTGGCGGCGGCTCGAACACCAGCTGCACCGGAATCGGCGGCGGCGGCTCGATCATCATCAGCGGCCAAATCATGATGCCGATCAGCGGCAGCAGGTGAAACAGCAGCGACGCGAACGGCGAGCGCAATTCGATCGTGCGGCGCACCATCGGCCGCAAGTCCCAGATCAGCCCCGCGCGCCCGGGGTCGAGCCGCATCGGCTCGTCGAAATCGACAAAAAACGGGGTTTCGACAAAGATCGGCTCGGGCCGATCTTTGTCGTGCGCTTCGCTGTCGCCGATGGCGATCGCCGGCGCGTCGAAATCGTCCGCGTCCGCGGCGGCGGTTTCGCTGATCGGGATTTCCGGCCAGGCAAAGGTCTCGCTGAGCGTCACGCCGCTGCCGTCCCCATTCCTCGCGCCGCGCTCAGCCCGGGTCCCGAGCTACGCCTTCGGCTTCAGTCCCGCCGAGTTCGGCGAGCTTGAGCCATGCGCTCTCGTCGAGCGTCGTCACGCCGAGCGCCGCGGCTTTGGCCGCCTTCGACCCGGCATCCGCGCCGATAACGACAAAATTGGTTTTGGCCGAGACAGAGCTCGCAACATTCGCGCCGAGCGCCTCGGCGCGCGCCTTGGCCTCGGACCGGCTCATCGATTCGAGCCCGCCGGTAAAGACGATCGTCTTGCCGGCGAGCGGCGAGGCCACCGCGCCCTCTGGCCCGAGTCTCGTCGGCGCCTTGTAGTCGAGCACCTCGACCTCGCGCGCGAGGTCGTCGAGCAGCTCGCGATTATGCGGCTCTGCGAAAAAGCCGATGATGTCGGCGGCCATGTCGGCCCCGATCCCGTGCACATCGAGCAGTTCGGCGCGAGCGGAGCCTTCCTCCTGCTGCGCTGCGTCCATCTCCCGGCGCCAATTGTCGAGCGAGCGATAATGCCGCGCCAGGAGCCGCGCCGTCGCCTGGCCGACTTGCGGAATGCCGAGCGCGTTGATGAAGCGGTCGAGCGAAATGCGCCTCCGCTCGTCGATCGCGTGGATCAAATTCGCCGCGCTCAACGCGCCCCAGCCTTCGCGATCCTCGAGCTGTCCGGCTTTGAGGCGGAAGATGTCGCCAGGGCCGCGAATGAGCCCGTCTTCCCAGAATGCCGTGATGTGCTTTGACCCCATGCCTTCGATGTCGAAGCAGTCGCGCGCGACAAAATGCTTCAATCGCTCGACCGCCTGCGCCGGACAGATCAGACCGCCGGTGCAGCGCCGTGCGACAAAACCGGGCTCGCGAACGACGAGGCTGCCACAACGCGGGCATTTATCTGGAAATTCATAAGGCTTTGCGTCGGCCGGCCGCTTGTCCAGCACGACCGAGACAACCTGCGGAATCACATCGCCGGCACGCTGAATGACAACGGTATCCCCCTCGCGAATATCCTTTCGCGCGATCTCGTCTTCGTTGTGGAGCGTGGCTCGTTGAACGACCACGCCGCCGACCGTGATGGGCGCCAGAACCGCAACGGGCGTGAGTGTCCCCATCCGGCCTACTTGGATATCGATCTTTTCAATCGCGGTCTGCGCCTGCTGCGCCGGGAATTTGTGCGCCAGCGCCCAGCGCGGCGCGCGGCTGACGAACCCCAACCGGCGCTGCAATTCGAGGTCGTTGACCTTGTAGACGACGCCGTCGATGTCGTAGGGCAGGTCGGCCCGGTCGGCGCCGATCTCACGATACGCCGCCAACACTTCGTTGACGCCGTGGCAGAGCCGCGAGCGTGAGTTCACCGTAAAGCCCCAGTCGCGCAATTTCTGCAAGGCCTCGGCATGGGTGCGGGCAAAGGGCGCGCTCGTTTCGCCCCAGTGATAGGCGAAGAATTTCAAGGGCCGGCGCGCGGTGATCGCCGGGTCGAGCTGGCGCAGCGAGCCCGCCGCGACGTTGCGCGGGTTGGCGAAGACCGGCTCGCCAGCCGCTTCGCGCTCGGCGTTGACCGCGAAAAATCCTTCGCGTTCCATATAGACTTCGCCCCTGACCTCGAGCACATCCGGCCAACCCTTGCCGGCAAGGGTTTTCGGCACATTGCGTAAGGTACGCAGATTTTGCGTCACATCCTCCCCGGTGACGCCGTCGCCGCGCGTCGCGCCCAGCACCAACCGCCCATGCTCATAGCGCAGCGCGGCCGAAAGCCCGTCGATTTTAGGCTCGGCCATGACCTCGATCGCGTCCTCGGCAACGCGCGCGACATCCTCGGGCCGCCGGAAGAAATTGCGGATCCCGGCGAAAAAATCTTGCACATCCTGCTCGTCGAAGGCGTTTTCCAGCGAAAGCATCGGCACCGAATGCGTCACCTTCGCAAAACCGGCCGACGGCGTGACGCCAACCCGGCGCGACGGGCTGTCGGCGCGGATCAGCTCGGGAAAGCGCGCCTCGATCGCATTGTTGCGCTTTCTGAGTTCGTCGTATTCGGCGTCGCTGACCTCGGGCGCGTCCTTCGCATAGTAAAGCTGATCGTGATGCGCGATCTCCGCCGCCAGTCGTTCCAATTCCGCGGCGGCCTCGGTCTCGGTAAGGTTTTCGACGGTGACCGTTGCGCTCATGCGGCGTTCGCCCCGGCGATAAGGCTTTTGGCGGCGGCACGTGCCTCGGCGGTGACCGTCGAGCCTGACAGCATGCGGGCGATTTCCTCCTGCCGCGTGTCGGAATCAAGCTCCTCGACGCGGGTGACCGCGCTCTTTTGCGCGTCGAGCTTGGCGACGCGCCAGTGATGTGCGCCGCGCGCCGCGACCTGCGGCGAATGCGTCACGACCAGTACCTGCAGGCTGGCGCCGAGGCGCTGCAGTCGCTCGCCGACCGCGGCGGCGACCGCGCCGCCAATGCCGCTGTCGACTTCGTCGAAGATCAGGGTCGGCACCGACGACACCCCTGCCAGCACCAGCTTCAGCGCCAAGAGGAAGCGTGACAGCTCGCCGCCAGAGGCGATCCGGGCGAGCGGCCCGAACGGCGCGCCGGGGTTGGTCGCGACCTCGAAACTGACCCGCTCGCTGCCGTGCTCGCTCCACTCCGCCTCGGCGTGCGGGGTCAGCACGGTGCGGAACCGCGCCTTGTCGAGCCGCAGCGGCTTCAGCTCGGCAGCGACCGCGGCGTCGAGCCGCTTTGCCGCTTTCTCTCGCTCCTGCGATACACGCGCCGCCGCGGCGACATAATCCTCGCGCAGCGCGGCGGCTTTTTGCGCCAACGCGATCGCGGTTTCCCCACCGGCGTCGATCAGCGTAAGGCGGTCGGCGATTTTCTCACGCAACAGCGGCAGGTCCGCGACGGTAATATTGTGCTTGCGCGCCAGCGCCCGCAGCGAGAACAGCCGCTCCTCGACCTGCTCGAGTACCCCGGGGTCGAGTTGCAACGTTTGCGCTGCCGCGGTGAGCGCGCCGAGCGCTTCCTCGGTCTCGGTAGCGGCGCGCTCGGCGGCCGCGACCGCGCTGTCGAGCAGGCCCTGCGCGCGGTCGGCGGCGCGGGTCAAGCGACGCAGCGCGCGCGCCAGCGCTTGCAGGGCGCCGCCGTCGCCATCGATCTCGCCGGCCGCCTCGCGGATCGTCTCGCCGAGCCGCTCGGCGTTTTGCAGCAACAGGCGCCGGGCCGAGAGGCGGTCTTCCTCGTCGGCTTCGGGCGCGAGCGCCTCGAGTTCGGCATGCTCGTGGCGGAGCAGATCCTCTTCGCCACGGCTGGCGGCGAGCGCCTGTGCCGCCGCGTCGGCTTCGCGCCGCGCGTCCCGCCAGGCGCGCCACGTCATCGCCAGAGCGGCAATGTCGCCGTCCGACAGCGCGTCGAGCAGCTCGCGATGCGTTGCCGGGTCGAACAGCCCGTGCTGCTCGCCCTGGCCCTGAATTTCGACGAGGCTGTCGCCGAGCCTTCGCAGCAGCGACACGCTGGTCGGCTCGTCGTTGACAAAGGCGCGGCTGCGCCCGTCGGCGCCAAGGGTCCGGCGCACGACGACCGAGCCCGAAAGATCGGTCGCGATGCCGGCCTCGCAAAGGATTGCCGCGGCAGGGTGATTGGCCGTTACCGCGAACTCGGCGCTGACCACGGCCTGCTCGGCGCCGGGCCGCACCAGCGCCGCATCCGCCCGCCGTCCCAGCGCCAGGCCCAGCGCGTCAAGCAGGATCGATTTTCCGGCGCCGGTCTCGCCGGTCAGCACGCACAGCCCCGGCCGAAAGGCGAGGCTAAGGCGGTCGATCAATACGACGTCCCTGATCGTCAGGCCGAGGAGCATGCGCGCAGTTTACCAGAGCCGCGCGCAGGAAGCGTCATGGGCCCACGCGAACCGGCCATCTTTAATTCATCGGGCTATGCCCGATTTGACCGCAAAGTGCGCTAGGCGCGAATCTCCTGGCGCTGGAACAGCACGTAGGCGATGGCGAAGATGAGAATCGTCGCTGCGATAAGCCCCGTTAGTTGCGGCCAGATCAGCACAAAGCTTTGCGTCACCGGTAGTGGCGCACCGAGCACCGCGCCTTCGAGCTGGCTCAGTAGCACCGGCCCTAGCGCGCGCGTCGCCGGCTGCAGCAGGGCGAGCGCCGTCTCGGCGTAAAGCGTGTTTGGCGAAAGGCGGTCGATGATCTGCTGGACGTTGAGGTAGGCGAGGCGCGGCCCGAGGATGCCTTCGGGCGGCCCGGCGACGAGGCTGGTGATGATCGGCGTGATGATTGACCAGAACAGCGAGAACAGCAGCCAGGTGCCGAGCGCCGCCAGCGCCGCGGTGGCCGGCGCTCGGAACAGCACCGAGAACAGCATCGCCAGCGCCAGCCAGACACCGCCGTAAGCAATCGTCGCGACGAGGAAACCCAGCATCCGGATCATTTCCTCGGTGCTCGGCGGCAGGCCCAGCAGCAACAGACCGAGCCCGATCACCAGGAGCCACAGTGCGATCAGCGCGATCGTCAGCGACAGCAGCGCGCCGAGAAATTTGCCGAGAAGCAAGGCGTCGCGGTAGATCGGCTGGGCGAGCACACGGCTCAGCGTGCGGCGGTTGAACTCGCCGTTCACCGAATCGAAGGTGAGCGCGATCGCCACCAGCGGGATCAGAAAGCCCAGGAGTCCGATGAACGAAAACGGCAACGGATCCTGCGTCATCGTCAACAGGCGCAGGAACAGGAACGGGCTCTCGCCGATGGTCTGGCGGATTGCCTGGATCGCCAGATAGGCCGCATAAAGCGCGGTCAGAAAGACCAGCGCTTCGAGGATGCGCATCCGCGCGCTCGACAGATGATCCGCGGTCTCCTTCGCGACGACGGTACCGAGGCCGGTCCACGGCGAGCCGCGTCTATTGGATATCATCGCGCGCCTCCGCGAAATACCGCGCATAAACCTCGTTGAGACTCGGCGTGGCATAATGGATGCCGGTCAGCTCGACCGTCCCGGCGAGGTGACGGGCGATGGCGGCGCGCAAATCGCGTTGGCCATCCACCCGGTAGCGGTCGCCGCCCAGCGGCTGCACGCGCACGACGCCGGGGATTTCGCCAAGGCGCTCGGGCACGCCGTTGCCGTTTGCCTCGACATCGATCACATAGCCGCCGCCGAGCACCTGCGCGGCTAGTTCGGTCACCGTGCCGGACAGTGCGAGCTTGCCCCGGTTGAACAGCGCCACCCGATCGCACACGCTCTGCACCTGGTCGAGGTGATGCGACGACAGCAGCACCGCGGTGCCGTCGGCCTTGAGCCCACGGATCATGTCGAGGAACTCCTGCGTCGAATGCGGATCGAGCGCGGTCGTCGGCTCGTCGAGCACCGCGACGCTCGGGCGTTTCATGAGGATTTCCGCGAGCCCCAGCCGCTGCCGCATGCCCTGCGAATAGGTCGTTACTCGCGAGTGCCCGACATGCCCCAGCCCGACCCGGTCGAGCGCGGCCGCGAAGCGCTCGTCGATCTCGCGCCGCGTGAGGCCGGCGAGCCGGCCAGTATAGGCCAGGTTGTCGCGTGCCGACATGTTCTCGTAGAAACCGATCTGGTCGGGCAGGTACCCCACTCGGCGCTTCACTTCGAGCGGGTCGCGCAGCGGGTTGAACCCGGCGACGACCGCCTGCCCGCTGGTTGGCTCGGTCAGGCCCAAGAGCATCAGGATCGTCGTCGTCTTGCCCGAGCCGTTGGGGCCGAGAATGCCGACGATCTCGCCTGCCGCGACCTCGAAATCGACGTGATCGACCGCGAGGTTCGCGCCGTAGCGCTTGGTCAGCGCCCGAGCCTCGATAACGATGTCGCCCGCCATCGCTCTGCCTCCCGCCGCCGGCCGGTTCTAGCGGCGGCCGAAGCGGGCGACGGCGAAGACGACGACCAGGAGCGCGACGGCGATGATCGCGATGCCGATCGCACCCCACAGTGTCGAGGTCAGCACGGTGATGCGGAAATTCGCCGATTCCGAAATGCCCCCGGTCGCGGCGGCGCGCACGGTCATCTGGTAGTCGCCGGCGATGGCGCGGGCCGACGGGGTCAGCGTCATCTTGACGTCCTGCGATTTCCCGGCCGCGACTTCCGGCACGGTCTTGGGGTCGAACGCCGTTTTCCAGCCCTCGGGTGCCGTCGCCGACAACTCGACATCGCGCGCCGCCTCGCTGCCGTCATTGTGCAAGACGACGGTCAGCTGGCTGTCCTGCCCGGCATAAGCATCGCCGGACAGCCGCCCGCCTTCGCCCGAGACCGCGAGCCGCGGCTGCCCGAGGACGGTGAGCGATACCGGCAAATCGGCGTTCGCCTGTTCGGTGCGGGCGTGGATCGTCATCTTGTAGTCGCCGGCCGGGGTCTCGCGCGGCAGGCTCACCGCCGCGTCGAGGTCCTTCGACTTGCCGGCTTCGACTGGGATGCTGGTGAGCTGCTGCGAGCCATAGGCCTCGCTGAACGTGACCTGGAAGTTTTTCGGCGCATCGGCGGTCATGTTGATCGTCGCGTTGCGGCCGCTGTCGTTGGTCACCGTTACCCGGTATTTGAACGCGGTCGTCGAGGTGCCGCGCAAATCCGGGAAATTCGTCGTCATCTTCAGCTTGGCCGGGACCTCTTGGCCGACCGTCACGGTGACGGGCAGCTTCAGATCCTGGCTGCCGCTTTTCGCTTCGACCGTGAAGCTGTAATTGCCCTGGCCGGCGCCGGCGGGCGGTTCGAGACGCAGCTGCAGGCTCTCGTCCGAATCCGGGCCGACCTCGACCGCCCCGACCGGCTGGCCGCCGCCGAGAATGGTCGCCTTCCAGCCCTGCGCGACCTCGGGTGTCGACAAGGTGAATTCCTGGGGGGGCAGCTTGTAGTTGTGGATCGACAGATCGATCGTGGCCGTCTCGCCCGCCTTGACCGTCAACGTTGGATAGCGCGTCGTCAGAAAGACGCCACTGATGCCCTGGCTCTGGTCGGCTGCGAGCGCCACTTGGCTGACCGGCCACGCGTTCGCGGCAAGAAAAGCGACAACGATAAGCCGCTTCAGCATCCGGGATTCCTCCTTCTTTCGCCCCTTGCCCCAAAGCCGCCGGCGCGTCGCCGAGAATAGGCGGCTTCGGGCGCCCGCGCGCAGCGGGATGTGGCCGCGTCTCCAGGCGGGCCGGCGCTCACATAGATCACCGGGCACCGGATCAACACTTAAGTTTTTGTAATGTGGTTCGCTTTCCTCGCCTGCTCAGAACAGGCCAAAAAGCCATCCTTTGTGCGGCTGGCCCGGCGCGGAATTGCCGGCGACCAGGGCATATGCGTCTTCGTACCAATGGCTGCCGGGATAGTTGTAGCCCAGAACGGCAGCGTTTGCCTGGGCTTCCTTGGTCAGGCCCAGCGCCAGATCGCATTCGACAAGGCGTTCCAGCGCCTCGGGCACGTGTGTCGTGGTCTGGTAGTTGTCGATCACCCGCTTGAAGCGGTTCATCGCCGCCAGATATTCCCCCTGCTTCAAATAGTAGCGGCCAATTTCCATCTCCTTGCCGGCGAGATGGTCGTGCGTGAAATCGAGCTTCAGCTTGGCGTCCTGCGCATATTTGCTGTCGGGGAAGCGGCGCACCACGTCATCGAGCGCTTTGACCGCCTGTTCGGTGACCTTCTGGTCCCGGCCGACATCGGTGATCTGGATGTAATAGCAGATCGCCTTCACGTAATAGGCATAGGCGATCTCCTTATTGCCGGGATGCAGCTGAATGAAGCGGTCGGCGGCGAGGATCGCGTCGTCAAACTTGCCGTTGGCGTAGTCGGCATAGATCGCCATTAGCTCGGCCTTTGTCGCCCAGACCGAGTAAGGGTGCTGGCTCTCGACCTGGCCAAAGGTTGTCGCAGCCTTGGCGTAGTCCTCATTGACCATTTGGTCCATGGCCGTGTTGTAAAGGTCATCGACCGGTTTCTCGATATAGGCTTGGTTTTTGTCGCCGCCGCCACACGCGGCGAGCGCCAGCAACAACAAACCGGCGGCGGGGCGCGACGGCATGCCCGCCCGAGAGCACCGCGACGAAAACGACAGGGGCATCACCGAACCGATTTCAACGTTACCGCCAATTGGCACGCTACCAATCACTCCGGCTTATAGCACGGATTGGCGGTCCGCCGAGATTCTCAGGCGCAAGCGCCCCGTCGCTGCTCCGGCCAGGCAATCGCCGCCAGGTCCGGGGTGTCGGCGAGCGTCGTTTCGCGCCACGCCGCGGGGTCGGCGAACAATGCGGCGAGCAGCATCCGCGTGTGCGCATGGCCCGACCGTGACCCGCGGAAATGGCCAACGATCGGGGCGCCGGCGAGATAGAGATCACCAAAGGCGTCGAGCAGCTTGTGGCGCACGAACTCGTCGGCATAGCGCAACCCGTCGCGGTTCAGCACCTTGTCGCCGTTGACCACCACCGCGTTCTCAAGCGAGCCACCCTGCACCAGCCCGGCGGCCTTGAGGCGCTCGACATCCTCGAGCATGCCAAAGCTGCGCGCGCGGCTAAGCTCGGTGCGGAACGTCTCGGCCTCGAAAGCGACCGTCATGTCCTGGAAGCGAATAAGCGGGTTCTCGAATTCGATCTCGAAGCTCATCGAGAAGCCGTGATCGGGAAGCAGCGCGGCGCTGGCCCCGTTGCTGCTGATCTCGATCGGCTTCAGCACCTTGATCGCCCGCCGAGGAAAATCCTGGTCCACAAAACCCGCGCGATCAATCATCGCCAGGAACGGAGCAGCGCTGCCATCCATCGCCGGTACTTCGGCACCATCGAGCTCGACGATCGCATTGTCGATGCCGCCGCCGGCAAACGCGGCCATCAGATGCTCGACGGTCTTGATCTCGATGCCTTCGCCGTTCGACAGGACCGTGCACAGCGTGGCATTGACGGTGTTGGTCCACAGCGCCTTGATTTCGGCGCCGGCGTCGATCCGGCGGAAGACAATGCCGGCGCCGGGCGCCGCGGGCAGCAGCCGCATCGTGACGCGCTCGCCGCCGTGAAGCCCGATCCCACGACAGCTGGCCGCATTTGCTAGTGTCCGCTGCCGGATGATTCCCTTATCCCCCACAATGACCTTCTGCACTCAAAAAATGCAACGACCCCGGCGAGCAAACTAACCAATGCTTTGGGATCGTTACAAATCACTCTTTGTTGCAGTTTGTTGCATAACCGAAGCCATATTTCATCAATAAATTCAAATATATAGAGATCACGTCCCAGAGGCGCGGCAGCGCGCGCAAAGGTGCGTGCGCCGCAAGGGGCCGCGCGATTCGGGTCAGTTCGCCTGCCGGCGCAGAAACGCGGGGATGTCGAGGAGGTCGTCTTCCTTGCTGTTGGCGCTGCGCTCATCGGCTTCGAGCGGCGTCAACCGCGGCTGGTTCGGGCGTGTCGCCGCGGGCGCCGCCGGCGCAGCGGGGGCCGGGCGCGGCGCGGCAGCCGGCGGAGGCGCAACCGGCGCCGCGGCGGGCGGCTGCATGCGAACCCGGCCGACACCGGTCACGCGCTCGATCAGGCTTGGCACGCGGGCCCGCGGGCGTCCCGGTGCGTCGCCGGCCGACGGCACGGCCGGATGGGCGAGCGGCACTTGGCGCGGCGTGCCGGGATCGACCGGTTTTGGCGCGATGAAAGC
The DNA here is from genome assembly GCA_035504235.1 of Allostellaceae bacterium. GTDB lineage: Bacteria > Pseudomonadota > Alphaproteobacteria > ATCC43930 > CGMCC-115725 > DATARH01. The sequence continues at coordinate 31,339 of DATJSH010000082.1, forward strand.
GCCGCTGCGCAGCGCGGCGCTTTCCGCCGCCTCGGCAGCGGGCGGTGAAGGTTCGGCGGCCGGCAGCGTTGGCGCCGATGCGCGCAGTTCCGCGCGCGGCGGGGTTGGCACCGCGTTCTGCGTCAGCATCGGTTGCGTATAGCCGCCGCGCAACGGTGCGCTCGGTTCGGGCAGGCGCGTCGCCAAGGTCGGCGCGCGCTCGCCCTGCGGATTGTTGTCGCCATCGATGCCGGTCGCGACGACCGAAATGCGCATCCGGCCCTGCAGCTTCTCGTCGAAGGTCGATCCGAAGATGATGTTCGCGTTCGGGTCGACCTCTTCGCGGACACGATTGGCCGCCTCGTCGACCTCGAACAGGGTCATGTCGAGACCGCCAGTGATGTTGATAAGCACGCCGCGCGCGCCCTTCATCGACACGTCTTCGAGGAGCGGGTTGGAGATCGCCGCCTCGGCCGCATCGACGGCGCGCCGCTCGCCCTCGGCTTCGCCGGTGCCCATCATCGCCTTGCCCATTTCGCTCATCACGGCGCGGACATCGGCGAAGTCGAGATTGATCAGGCCGGGCATCACCATAAGGTCGGTGACGCCGCGCACGCCAGAGTACAACACGTCGTCGGCCATCTTGAACGCGTCGACGAAGGTGGTGCGTTCGTTGGCGATGCGGAACAAGTTCTGATTCGGGATGATGATCAGCGTATCGACGAAGCTTTGTAATTCTTGAATACCGGCTTCGGCGATCTTCATGCGCTTCGCGCCTTCGAACTGGAATGGCTTGGTAACGACGCCGACCGTGAGGATGCCGGCTTCGCGCGCAGCACGCGCGATGACCGGGGCTGCACCGGTTCCGGTACCGCCGCCCATGCCGGCGGTAATGAACACCATGTTGGCGCCCTCCACCGCGGCCATAATTTCATCGAGCGCTTCCTCGGCAGCGCTGCGTCCAACCTCGGGGCGGGAGCCGGCGCCGAGCCCGCGAGTCACGCTGACGCCCAATTGGATGCGTCGCTCCGCCAGCGATTGCTGCATCGCCTGCGCATCCGTGTTGCAGATCACGAAATCGCAGCCGATCAGATTGGATCGGATCATGTTGTTGACGGCATTGCCGCCGGCGCCCCCGACGCCGATTACGGTGATGCGGGGCTTTAACTCGTTCTCTTCTTGAGGAATGGTAAGACTGATGGTCATTCTACCCTCCGATGCGATTCAAATGTTTTCTTTGAGCCAGCGCACCAAACCGAAACCGCGCCAATCCGGCAGTCCAATAGACGTACGGATCGCGCGCGGCGTTTCAGCGCGTTCAGAAAAGGCGAAATGGACGAGGCCGGCCGAGGTCGCGAAAGCCGGGCCGCTGATTGCCGGCGCCAGACCGCCGATGCGCAGCGGCGTGCCGACACGCACCTGCTTGTCGAGGATCAAGGCCGCCAATTCGCGTACGCCCGCGAGCTGACAAGCGCCTCCGGTCAAAACGACCCGCCGGCCCGACAATTTGTCGAACCCGCTGCGGTCGAGCCGGTCTCGCACCATGTCGAAGGTCTCCTCGAGGCGGGGCGCGATAATTCCGATCAGATAGGATTTCGGCACGTGATTGGATTGTGTGTCGTCCTCTTCGCCGATTTGCGGCACCGCGATCATCTCGCGTTCGTCCGTGGACGAGGTGATACAGCACCCTTGCAGCGTCTTCATCCGCTCAGCGTGGGTGAGGGGCGTCGATAGTCCACGGACAATGTCGTTCGTGACGTGGTTGCCGCCGATCGGAATGCTGTCGGCAAAGACGAGATTGCCGTCATAGAACACGCTAATGGTGGTGCTGCCGCCCCCCATGTCGATCAGCGTTACGCCGATCTTGGTCTCGTCCTCGACCAGGGCGCTGAGACCCGCGGCGTAGGGACTGGCCACAAACGCTTCGACGTCGAGATGGCAGCGGCCGAGGCAGGTGGTGATGTTCCGAAGCACCGACGAATCGGCCGCGACCGCGTGCATGTTCACGGCGAGCTTGACGCCCGACATGCCGCGGGGATCGCGGATACCGCGGCTGCCGTCGATCGAAAACCCGACCGGGATGGCGTGTATCACCTCGCGACCCGGCGCTTCCTTCATGTGGTGGCCGAGATTGAGTACCCGCTTAAGGTCGCTGTCCCCGACCTCGCGGCCGTTGAGGTTGATCTCGCTTTGCACGATGCGCGACGCGTGAAAACCGCCGGAAAGATTGACGACGACGCTTTGCAGCAGCTCGCCGGCCATTTCCTCTGCGGAGTGAATTGCCGTGATAACCGATTGGGACGCCGCCTCGAGATCGACGATCACGCCATTCCGGACGCCCCGCGACAATTGATGGCCGATGCCCACGATCTTCGGCTGCTCCCCGTCGGGGCGCGCGATCAAGCAACAGACTTTGCTGGTGCCGATATCGACGATGCCGACCAGGGACCGGTGGATCATACCGGGTCTCCCTTGCCCGCCTTCGACTTTTGCGGTTTCGGCATCAGTTCCGGCGGCAGCCGCAAATAGACGCGATCGGGCAGGCGCAGATCGACGAGCAGGACGCGGCGCTCCAAGACACGGTGATCCTTCTCGATCGCGGCAAGCCGATGCCAGGCGGCGACCGCGTTTTCCTCAGGCAGCGCCACCGCCACGCCGTTCTTGAACTCGATGTTCCAACGCCGGCCGCCGATACGAACCGCAGCGGCAACCTGCTGGGCAAGTTGCGGCTCCGTGTCCAGCAACTCGACGACCGCCGCGGCATTGGTAGGCACGTCATCGCCGACCAGAACCGGCAACCGCGCAAAGGTGCCCAGATTTCGTTCTCCGATCGGCTTGCCGTCGCGATCGATCAGGGTCAACGCCGCGCCGCGCTGCCAAAACGCCAACGGCTCTTGCTCGGTCAGAGCGATGAACAGCGTGTCAGGCAGGCGGCGATAGATCGATGCCGTTTTGACCCACGGCACTTGTTCGAGCCGCGCCTTTGCCGCCGCCGGATCGATTGCGAGAATCGGAGTGCCGCGCACAACGCCGATGGCTGCCAGAATCGCCTGAGCGCTCGCCCGATCGCGGCCTTCGACCTCCACCGCGCGCACGCGGAAACCGACATCGGCGCTGAGCGCGATCAGACGTTCCTCCAGGCCGGCCCAACTCGTCACCGCGCCGTGACGCATGACGACGGCACCGGCTGCGGCGAGCGCGGCCAAGGCGGCCATGAAGGCGAGTCGCCGGATCACGTGTCGCATGACGCGTGCTCCACCATCCAACCGACCAGCGACGGAAAGTCGATGCCAGCGTGACGCGCGATGTCCGGCACCAGCGACGTCGGTGTCATGCCGGGCTGCGTATTCAGTTCGAGCAGGATCACGCGACCCGGCTCGCCACCCGTGTCGTCGTAGCGCAAGTCGGAGCGGCTAACGCCGCGGCAATGCAGGGCGCGATGCGCCGAAAGACCGATCTTCATGGCTTCGTCGTACGCGGCGGGATGGATCGGCGCCGGCATGAGGTGGTCGCTGCCACCCGGGGCGTACTTGGAATCGTAGTCGTACATCTCGCGATTGACCGGACGAATCTCCAGCACGCCCAGCGCGCGCTCGCCCATAACCGCGACGGTGATCTCCCGTCCGGGGACATAGCGCTCGACCATTGCTTCGCGGCCGAAATTCCAGCGGCGCGCTTCCTCGGCCCAGCGATTGTCGCCTTGGCGGACGATACGCACGCCAACGCTGGAGCCTTCATCGACCGGCTTCACCACGAACGGGCGCGGCAGCAAGTCGCCGCCGGCGAGATCGGCACGCGTCACCACTTTGCTTTCGGCGAGCGGCAAGCCGGCCGCGGCGAATACCGCCTTCGCGGATGGCTTATGCATCGCGATGGCAGACGCGACGACGCCG
>DATJSH010000083.1:0-57717 GCA_035504235.1 Allostellaceae bacterium
CAGGAAGACGTGGATGGCCGGGTCGAACCCGGCCATGACGATGAGAAAGAAACGACGGGAAGCGACACATCAGCTTCGGTAGCTGCCATTGATGTCGACATAACCGTGCGTCAGATCGCAGGTCCACACCGTGGCCTTGCCTGACCCAAGGCCGATATCGACCGCGATGCGGATTTCGCGACCCTTCATGTGCTCGGCGACCGGGCCTTCGTTGTAGTTGGGCACCGGCCCGCCATCGGCCGTGATCTGGTGGCCGCCGACCGCAATCCCAAGCGTATTGCGGTCTGCCTTCTCGCCCGACTTGCCGACCGCCATGACGATGCGGCCCCAATTGGCGTCACCAGCGGCGAGCGCGGTCTTGACCAGCGGCGAGTTGCCGATGGAAAGACCGATCGACCGCGCCGCGAGGTCGCTCTCGGCCCCGGTCACGTCGATGGTGATGAATTTGCTCGCGCCCTCGCCGTCGCGCGCGATCTGCTTGGCAAGCTCGACCATGACCTCGCGGAACGCAGCGCGGAACGCTGCGAGGCGCGGGTCGCCGGCATCGGCGACCGCGGCGTGCTTCGCCTGCCCGGTCGCGCAGAGCAGGACGGTGTCGCTGGTCGAGGTGTCTCCGTCGACGGTCATGCAGTTGAACGATGCGTCGGTCGTTTCGTGGAGCAGCGTCTGCAGCACCGGCGCCGGCAGCGCCGCGTCGGTGAACACATAGCCGAGCATGGTCGCCATGTTGGGCGCGATCATCCCCGAGCCTTTGCAGAACCCGTTGATCCGCACCTCCGTCCCGTCGATCGATGCTGTCGCCGTGGCGCCCTTGGGGAAGGTGTCGGTGGTCATGATCGCCCGCGCCGCCTTCTCCCAAGCGGCGGCATCGAGCAGCGGTACGATGTCGGGCAGCGCAGCGCTGATCCGGTCAGCGGGCGGCGGTTCGCCGATGACCCCGGTCGACGACAAATAGATGTCGCGCGGATCGCAGCCGAAAAGCCGGGCCGCGGTCGCCGCGGTGCTCTCGCAAACCTGCCACCCGGCCCGGCCGGTAAAGACATTGGCGTTGCCGGAATTGACGACGATCGCCCGCACCGTGCCGCGCGGCAGGATTTGCTGGCACCAGATCACCGGCTGCCCCGGCATCGTCGATTGGGTGAAGACGCCGGCGACCGTGCTGCCGGGCGTCAGCTCCGCCAGCATCACGTCGTCGCGGCCCTGGTAACGGATGCCCGCCGCGTACGACGCGAGGCGCACCCCGGCGATCGGCGACATCTGCGGAAAGGCAACGGCGTTCGGCGAAACGGTGGGCATGTTCTGGCCTCCGGGCTGCGCCGCCATGTTGCACATCGAGGCGGCAGGGACAAGGCGGCGGGAACGCTCGCCGCGACACCGTGGTTTAATTGACACCCCGGCCGTGCGGACCTATCTACGGAACCAGTCGCCGTGCGCTACGCAATCGCCCATTTCCCGCCATCGAGGTCCTCATGCTAGGCGCCCTAGCCCGGCGGCTGTTCGGCTCAGCCAACGATCGCTACATCAAGAGCCTGTCGTCGCTGGTCGCGCAGATCAACGAGCTCGAGCCCGAGCTCGAAAAGCTGTCGCCCGACGAGCTTCGCGGCAAGACCGGCGAGTTCCGCAAGCGCCTCGACGAGGGTGAAGAGCTCGACGACCTGCTGGTCGAGGCCTTCGCCACGGTGCGCGAAGCCGCGAAGCGCACGCTCGGCCAGCGCCATTTCGACGTCCAGCTGATGGGCGGCATCGTGCTGCACCGCGGCATGATCGCCGAGATGAAGACCGGCGAGGGCAAGTCGCTGGTCTCGACCCTGCCGGTCTATCTCAACGCGCTGACCGGCGGCGGCGTCCACGTCGTCACCGTCAACGACTACCTCGCCCGCCGCGACGCCGAATGGATGGGGCAGATATACAATTATCTCGGGATGACCGTCGGCTGTATCGTCCACGAGCTCGACGATCCCGCCCGCCGCCAGCAATACCTTTGCGACATCACCTACGGCACCAACAACGAGCTGGGCTTCGACTATCTGCGCGACAACATGAAGTTCCGGCTGGAGGACATGGTCCAGCGGCCGTTCAGCTACGCGATCGTCGACGAGGTGGATTCGATCCTGATCGACGAGGCGCGCACGCCACTCATCATCTCCGGGCCGACCGAAGACAATTCCGAGCTCTACAACCGCATCGACAAGCTGATCCCGCCGCTCGCCGAAGAGGATTACGAGAAAGACGAGAAACAGCGCACGGTCGCGCTCACCGAAGAGGGCGTCGAGAAGATCGAGGAGTTGCTGCAATCGAACGGGCTGATGGAAGCCGGTTCGCTCTACGACATCCACAATGTCTCGCTGATCCACCACGTCAACTCGGCGCTGCGGGCGCACAAGCTTTTCGCGCGCGACACCGACTACATCGTCAAGGACGACAAGATCGTCATCATCGACGAGTTCACCGGCCGCATGATGGAGGGAAGGCGCTATTCCGAGGGCCTGCACCAGGCACTGGAGGCGAAGGAGGGCGTCACCGTCCAAAACGAGAACCAGACGCTCGCCTCGATCACCTTCCAGAACTATTTCCGCATGTACCCGAAGCTCGCGGGCATGACCGGCACGGCAATGACCGAGGCCGAGGAATTCGGCGACATCTATAAGCTCGAAGTCATCGAGGTCCCGACCAACGTCGCGGTGCAGCGCGCCGACAACGACGACGAGGTCTACCGCTCGACGCGCGAGAAATACGACGCGATCGTCGAGCAGGTCCTAGAATGCCGCAAGCGCCAGCAGCCGGTGCTGGTTGGCACGGTCAGCATCGAGAAGTCGGAGGCGCTCAGCGAGGTCTTCAAAAAGCATAAGCTGCCGCACAGCGTGCTCAACGCCCGCTACCACGAGCAGGAGGCGTTGATCATCGCCCAGGCCGGCGTGCCGGGCGCGGTGACCATTGCCACTAATATGGCCGGCCGCGGCACCGACATCCAATTGGGCGGCAATCTTGAGATGCGGCTCAAAAGCGAGCTGCAATCGATCGAGGACGAGGTTGAGCGGGAAAAGCGCGCCGCCGCGATCCGCGAGGAGATCGCGCGGGACAGGGAGATCGTCGTTGCCGGCGGCGGGCTCTTTGTCGTCGGCAGCGAGCGCCATGAAAGCCGGCGCATCGACAACCAGCTGCGCGGCCGTTCCGGCCGTCAGGGCGACCCCGGCGCGTCGAAGTTCTTTGTCTCGCTCGAAGACGATCTGATGCGCATCTTCGGCTCGGAACGCATGGATTCGGTGCTGTCGCGATTGGGTCTAAAGGAGGGCGAGGCGGTCATCCACCCTTGGGTCAACAAGGCGCTCGCCAAGGCCCAGGAAAAGGTCGAGGCGCGCAACTACGACATCCGCAAACAGCTCCTCAAATACGACGACGTGATGAACGACCAGCGCAAGGTCATCTACGATCAGCGCAAGGAAATCATGAGCGCGTCGGATGTCGCGGCGACCATCGGCGACATGCGCGCCGAGGCGATCAGCGCCGCCGTGGCAATGGCGATCCCGGAAAATTCACTGCCCGAGCAATGGAACATCCAGGCGCTCCATTCGGAATGCCACCGTCTCGTCGCGCTCGACCTGCCGCTCGAGGACTGGTCCAAGGAAGAAGGCGTCGACTCGGAAGAGATCGAAGAGCGGATCATCGCGGCGTCGGACCGCAAGATGGCGGAAAAGAGCGCCAATTACGGCGCCGACATGATGCGCATGGCCGAAAAGAGCCTGCTCCTACAGATCCTCGATCAGACCTGGAAGGACCACCTCCTCTCGCTCGACCATTTGCGCCAGGGCATCAACCTGCGCGCCTACGGCCAGCGCGACCCGCTCAACGAATACAAGCGCGAGGCGTTCGAGCTGTTCGAGGGCATGCTGGTGCAGTTGCGCGACCAGGTCACCTCAGTCCTGAGCCATGTCGAGCTGCGCTTCGACATTCCGCAACCGCCGCCTCCGCCGCTGCAGATGGTCGAGCACCGCGAGCCCGAACCGGCGATGGCCGACGCCGGCTACCCGTTTATCGGCGCACCGCCGCCCCCGCCGCCGGGCACCGCCCGCCACGGCGACAATGGCGCGGCGCAAGCCCGGGCCGGCGGAGCCCCCGCCGGACCGCGCGCGCCGTGGGCCGGCACCGGGCGCAACGCCCCCTGCCCCTGCGGCTCGGGCAAGAAGTTCAAGCACTGCCACGGGCGCGTCTGAGCGATCCGTCGACCGCGCTACATCACCGGACGTCTGCCGACGCGCCGGCGGCGTCTGAAAATGGGGGGACTGCCGATGTCGCGTCTGACCTTGACCCTGGCGCTGACTGTGCTCGCGCTCCTGAGGCTTGGCTCGGCCGCCTCGGCTCAGGCGGTTGTCCAGGATATCGGCGGAACGCAGGTGCTTTACGCCGGCCCGGCGAATCCGCGCGCGGTCGTCTTCATGTTCGCCGGCGGCGACGGCGATGTCGGCTTCAACATCGCCGGGCAGATCACGCGGCTGAATGGCAATTTCCTGATGCGCACCGAGCCGCTATGGCTGGCGCAGGGTCTCGGGTTTGCGACGCTTGCCTCATCCTCGTCGCTCATGGGACAGCGGCACACGCCCGCCTATGCGGCGACGATCGCACGCGGCGTCGATTTCGTGCGGAGCCGCACCCAGGCGCCGATCTGGCTGGTCGGCACCAGCATGGGTTCGATCGCCGCCGCCAACGGCGCGGCCCACCTCCCCGGTCGGATGGCGGGCGTGGTGCTGACCTCGTCGGTCGCCGGGCCAAACCGCAACGGCGAGACGGTGTTTGACAGTGATCTCGGCGCCATCGCCATCCCGGCGCTGGTCGTCTCCAACCGCGGCGACAGCTGCCCCATCGCGGGCCCGGGCTTCGCGCCGCAAATCCTCGCCGCGCTGGCCCGCTCGCCGCGCAAGGACCTTATCTATGTCGAGAGCCACCAGCTGCAGTCCGATCCCTGCGAGGCGATGTCGCCGCACGGCTATCTCGGCATCGAGGCGGATGTCGTGCAGCGCATTTCCGCATGGATTCGCTAACCCTTGAGGCTGAGCCGAGGGGTTTGACAAGGCCGGGCTTCCTCCTATATTGCCCGCCGCCCAATTTCCCATGGGCGCGCCTGGTGGGGTGCATAGCTCAGTTGGTAGAGCAGCTGACTCTTAATCAGCGGGTCCAAGGTTCGAGTCCTTGTGCACCCACCAATTCGCGAAGAAACCGCTGGAATGGTCGGTGGCCTCGGCGCCGCCGGTGCGAGGCGCGATACGGATGGGTGGCCGAGCGGTTGAAGGCACCGGTCTTGAAAACCGGCAGGGGTGCAAGCTCCTCGTGGGTTCGAATCCCACCCCATCCGCCAAATACTCACTGTTAATAATGGATTATAGATCAATATATCAACAAATCCATCAAACGTTCCATCAATAGACTCTAAGAACGGATTGGGGAGGCAGCGCAAGGCAACCGGGTCAGGTCCGTCTCTATCGGTTCAGGGCCGTCTCAACATAAGGCAGGAGACCGGCGGAGTGCCCGACAGCATTTGCGGGAATGATATAATCCACGATACCGCTTCTGATCGGAGAGCGGCGATGAGCGACACCCGGCCTGGCATATCGTCGGCGAGCGGTTCGACAATAGCCGCTGCGCGGTTCCCTGCCCTTGCATCGTCGCACAGGCGCCCGATAACGGCTTTTGCGAGTCAGTGTTGTTTCAGCATGACCCCGGAGGAAATTACGGGCACGTCAGGCTCGACAAACTGAACTTAGTCCGCGTCGGCCCGCTGGGAGGGAGACGTCTGGGCAAGGCAGGCGACCGGAGTCGGCGGCATGTATATCGACGACCACGGCGATGACGAGCAGATGGCGGCGCTGCCAACGGAGATTGATCGCTTTCGGCACTTGCCGCAGGGCACGACCCAAGTCCCCTTAACCGCTCGGATAAACCGTTCCTGGAGATCGCGCGAATATGATCGTACCTCGCGGACTCAGGCTGGATCCCCTCCCCGCGGTGCTGTTAGCCGGCGCTGCGCGTTGCGTTGAGGAGGCGGTGGAGGATTTGGGGGTCGCTTAATCCGGTGAGGACGATCTCGTCCAAGCCGACGCGGCGATAGCGGGCCAGCGCATCCGTCACCTCGGCGACTGTCCCGCTCGCCGCGTGCCGATTGACCACATCGTCGCTGACCATCTTGTCCACCTCGGCCCAATCCTCCCGGGCGAATGCGGCGGCGAGCGCTGCCTGGTCCAGTTCCGTGCCGGCCAGCGCCAGATTGCGCGCATGGTGAGCGCCGCGCAGGACAAAACCAAGCGTGCGCCGAAGCTCGTCGTTGGCAGCCCGGGGATTCTCGCCGACCGCCGCCTGAACGAGGCCGATCGCCCTGACGTGACGGCCACCGGCAGCCTCGCCGCGCCGCACCTGCGCCAGCGACCAGGCGACGAATTCGGCGGAACTGGCAGCGCTGATCAGAACGCCATCGGCGACCCTTCCCGCCAACTCCAACATCCGCGGCCCCGCCGCGGCGAGGATGATCGGGATTTGCCGCAACCCATGATCGAGCCGGCGACCGGAAACCTGAAAGCGCTCTCCACGAAAGGCGATCGTCTCTCCGCTGAGCAGCGCCCGGGCGATCTCAATCGTCTCGCCGAGGACCGAGAGTGGGTGCGGCGCGGCAATGCCGGCGGCAGCCAGGTCGCGCGGCGCACCGACCCCAAAGCAGAGCCGGACCCGACCGGGGAACTGTTCCTCGAGCGTCGCCGCCGCCATCGTCGCGTAGACGGGATGCATGACGTAAGGGCTCATCGCCATCAGCACGACGCCGAGGCGGCGGGTCGCGGCAAGCGCGACCGCCGCCAGCGCAATCGGTTCCCGGCGAAAGAGATGCGAGGCGATCCACAACGTGGAAGCCCCGGTATCCTCGGCGGCTTGCACCAGTCCGCGCAAGGCCTCCGGCGTCTCGGTGCCGAGCAACGCCAACCCGGTCGCGCCTTCGGTTTGCTCGGCGGCCATCATGCCAGCCTAGCGATCAGGTGGTCGAGCGACCGGGCGTCGAATGCCGGCGGGTCGTCCCCGGCGCACGGCAACTCCTTGAGCCCGGTCGAGGTCAGGATCGCGACGACCGGCGCCGCGAACATCTCACCGCCCTGGCAAGCCTCGCGCAATGCGGCGATCCCGGCGGCACCCGAATATTCCTGCCACAGCCCTTCCTGTGACAAGCGGTCAGCGGCCGCGGTGACCGCCGCCTCCGAGAACAGCAGGGCGTCTCCGTCGCTCTCGCGCAAGGCCACGGTGCCGCGATAGCCGCCGACCGCTGTCGCGATCCCGGCGGCAAGCGAGGCCGGGCCGTCGACCTCGATCGCGGCGGCCTGGCTCCGTCGAGCGCGATGGAGCGGCCCGCGCCCGGCGGGCTCGGCCGAGCACAGCCGCGGCACCCGGTCGGCGAGACCGAAGCGGACGAGCTCGCGAAAACCCTTGCTCAATCCATACAGCAGTTCGCCGTATCCGGTCGGGGCGACTACGGTGCCGGGCATGCGCCGACCGAGCTGTGCGAAAATCTCGTAGGCGATGGTCTTGTAGCCTTCGGGGCCAAACGGGTGGCCGGTGTGAAAGCGCGTCAGATTGCTGGCCGGCATAAAACCGGTCGCGGCAACGAGGCGGTTTAGCACCGGCCAGCGCTCCTCCGTCGCGGCAAGCACGACATAGGCGCCGAGCGCTCGCAGAAACCGGCGAAACGCTGGCTGCGCGGCGGGGCTGGTGACGACGACGCAGGGAAGCCCGGCGCGCGACGCGTAGGCTGCGGCGGCGACACCATGATTGCCGCTCGACGCGACCGCGACGCCCGGCGCGCCGACCGCCAGCGCCGCGCTGACGATGCAATAATTGAGACGGTCCTTGTGGCTCCAGGTCGGGTTGCGGCTCTCATCCTTGAGCCAGAGCGAGCCGCTGAAACCGGCCCATTCGGCGATTCCGGGCGCCTCGATCAGCGACGTTCCGCCCTCGCCGAGAGAAAGGCCCGGTGCAAGGGGCGGCAACAGCGGCGCCCAGCGCCCGATCCCGGGCAGCGGCGGCTGGTCGAACAGATCCGGCGCGACGCGCGCATAGTCGTAATCGACCTCGAGCGGGTATTGCATCGCGGCGGTACTCGTGGCTGGGCACCCCGCCACGAGCGGTGGCCACAACGGAAACGACCGTGCCGGATCGCCGAGCGAGCGCTGCGCGACCGCGGTCGATGGGCTCGCCGCGAGCCAATCGGATGACGCCACGCTCATCGGCAAATCTTCGGCATGACCTCTTCGGCGAAAAGCTGCATCTGATCCATCAGCTCGGCCACGGTGTCGACCGCGAAATAAAGTCCGAGCAGATGGGTGACCCCAGCCTCACGGAGCCGCAAGGCCTTCTCGACGACGACGTCGACGCCGCCGATGAGGTTGAGGTCCTCCATCGGCGCGGTCTGCTGCTTCAACGTCGATTGTCTCAGCGACATCAGGTGCTTGTACATCTGAGTCTGGTGGAAGCGCGCGATCGCAGCTTCCTGGGTCCGCCCGACATGCACGACGAATTGCGGCGCCACCGCGATACGGTCGGGATCGCGGCCGGCTTGCCGGGTCAAATCCGTGAGCTGCGCCAAGAGCCGGCGCAGCCGATCGGGTTCCATCGCCGCGGGGATCCAGCCGTCAGCGCATTCGGCGACCCGGCGCAGGTGCCTGTCGCTGTTGCCGCCGAAATAGATCGGCAGATGCTCCTGTGCCGGCTTCGGGAACAACTCGACCTCGCGGAACCGGTAATAGCGGCCGTCGAACGAGCTGACGCGGTTGTAAAACAGCGATTGCAACGCGTGGACGCCTTCCTCGACCATATCGCCGCGATGCGCGTCGCTGTCGGGCGCGAGCGCCTCGAACTCCTCGCGATAGGCGCCGACCCCGACCCCGATCTCAAGCCGGCCGCCGCTGAAATGGTCGAGCGTCGCAATCTGCTTTGCGAGCACGACGATGTCGCGCCGCATCGGCAGCACCAAGACGCCAGTGCCGAGCCGCAGCGTTGTCGTGTTGGCGGCGATGAACGCGTAGGTGACCAGCGGTTCCCAAAAACGCGGCGGCACCGGGAATTCGGCGCGCACATAGCGCTGGGTGGTCATGTGGTCGTTGCCCCAGACCGAGTGGTAGCCGAGCCGCTCGGCGTGCTGGGCGATCCGGATCACCGCTTCGGGGTCGCTGAACGGGATCGGGTAACTGAGCCCCTCCATGCAGGTCGGCAGACCGGCGCTGACGATAAGCCCCTCTGCCGGCGCCATCGCTCAGCGCTCCCGTCGCGCGGCTTCGGTCGCGGACCAGTCGATCGACAGATCGGAGTCGACGACCACGCCGTAGGTCTCGGCGGCCGCGTCGCGCGAAACGAGGCCGAGCCGGACATCGTCGAGCACGCGTTCCGGGGCACGCCGCATCGGTTCGCCGAGCCCGCCGCCGCCGGGCATCTCGATGATCAGCGCCTCGCCCTTGGGCACCGTCTGCTGTCCCTTCGCGCGCAGATGATGCCCCGAGCCCAGCCGCAACGCCCCCGCCATTCCATCATGTCCGCCGTCACGCCCGCGCGGCGGGAACTGTACCCGGTCGTAATTAGCGCTCGTTCCGAACGGCGCGGGGTCGAGGCTTACCACCTCCATGACTTGACCCAGCCCGCCGCGGAATTCGCCGGCGCCGCCGGAATCGGTCCGGTACTCCTTGCGCCGGATCAAGAGCGGCGAGAGCGCCTCGGTAACCTCGACCGGGACATTGCGCACGCCGCTCGGGAAAGCGGTCGCGGACAACCCATCCTTGCCGGGACGCGCGCCGGTTCCGCCGGAATGAAACGACATGATGTCGAAAGCCGCGGCGTCGGCGAGGTCGGCGGGGTCGCCGTCAACTCGCCCGGGACCGCCCATCGCCATCAGGTTCCACAGGCACGAGGTGCCTTCTGCCGGCACCCGCCCGCGCAGGGCCGGATGGAGGCAGCCGATCATCAGATCGGGCAGCATCTGCCCGGTGACATGGCGGGTCGAGACCGGCAGTGGATGTTTGGCATTGAGGATGCAGTTGTCGGGCGCGCTGATCGTCATCACCGACAACGAGCCCTCGTTGTTCGGCACCGTCGGCGCCACGACGCATTTGATGCCAAAGGCCGAATAAGCCTCGGTATAGCAGATCGGCACATTGATGCCGAAAGCCGAGGGCGGCGAGGTTCCGGCAAAATCGACGTGGATCTTGCCATCGCCGATCGTCATCGCCGCGACGAGCTCGATCGGCTTGTCGTAGCCGTCGATGCGCATCCGGTTGTGGTACGTGCCCTCGGGCAATTTGCGGATCGCGTCGCTCATCGCCGCCCGCGAGGTCTCGATGATGTAGTCGCCAAGCGCATCGAGGCTTTCGGTCGCGAATTCGTCCATCATCTGCGACAAGCGGCGGCTGCCGACATCGTTGCATGCGGCAAGCGAATAGAGGTCGCCGATGACCTGAATCGGCTCCCGCACATTCGAGCGGATGATCTCGACCAGCGTCTCGTCGACGCCCGCGGCCGTTGCGAACCGCATCAACGGGATATAGATGCCCTCCTCGTAGACCTGCCGCGCGTCCGGCCCGATGCCGCGACCGCCGATATCGACGACGTGGCAGGTTGAGGCGAACAGCGCGACGAGGCGGGTCTGGCGAAACACCGGCGTCACGACCGTAAAATCGTGCAGGTGGCCGGTGCCTTTCCACGGGTCGTTGGTGATAAAGACGTCGCCCGCGCGCATGGTCTGAGTCGGGAACTTGTCGATAAAATGATAGACCGCACGGGCCATCGAGTTGATGTGCCCGGGAGTGCCGGTCACCGCCTGGGCCAGCATGCGGCCCGAAACATCGAAGACCCCGGCCGAAAGGTCGCCGGCTTCGCGCGTCGACGTGCTGAAGCCGGTGCGGACCAGTGTCTGCGCCTGCTCCTCGACGACGGCGATCAGCCGATCCCACATGATCTGTCGGCCCAGAAACGACAGGGCGCTGCTCTCGGTCATGGCGACCTCCGTGTCAGGACAATATGGCCGAGTCCGTTGATATGCGCATCAAATCGACTCGTCACCAAAGTCGTGGTCTCGGTCTCGGCGATCAAAGCGGGACCGGCGACCGCATCGCCCGGCGCGAGCCCGGCCCGATCATAGACCGGGACTTCGATCGGTGCGCCGCCGAGCGCCTCGACGACCCGGGTGCGCGCGCTCGGCAACGCGGGTCGCTGGTGGGGTGTCGGCGGGCAGGGCCCGACGGGCGCGCCGGCGGCGGCCACCCGCAAGGTCCAGCTCATCACTTCGGCCTCAAGGCCGGGAATGACGCGGCCGAACTGCAGCGCGTATTGCGCCTCGAACAGGCGCATCAGCTCGGCGCCGCCGCCGGCATCCAACGGCTGCGACAAAAGCTCGACGGTCACGTCGTGACCCTGGCCGCGGTAACGGATTTCGGCGGTCCACGTTTCGACGAGCGTCCCGTCCGGTGCGCCGCTGCGGACGACCGCCTCGGCTTCCTGTCGCATCTCCTCGCGGAATGCCTCGATCGCCGCCGCATCGAAATCGGCGCCAAGGCGAACATAACGCGTCCGTGCGACCTCGAAGGCGACCGGCGCGATCAGAAAACCGAGGGCGGAACCGACGCCGGCCGCGGTCGGCACGATCACCGTTGCGATGTCGAGCTTTTCGGCGAGCCGCGCCGCATGAAGGGGCGCCGCGCCGCCGAACGCGATCAGCGTGCGTCCGGCCGCGTCCTTGCCGCGCTCGACCGCGTGCACCCGCGCGGCGTTCGCCATGTTCTCCTCGACGACCTCGGAGATGGCGAGCGCGGACGCGTCTTCTCCGAGACCAAGCGGGGTTCCGACCGCGCTCGCGATCGCGGCGCGCGACGCCTCCAACGACAGCCGGATCGTGCCGCCGGCAAAGCGATCAGCGAGAATGCGGCCGAGCAGAAAATCGGCGTCGGTCACCGTCGCGCCGGAGCCACCTCGCCCATAGCAGGCAGGTCCCGGCTCAGAGCCGGCGCTTTCCGGACCCACCTGGATGCGGCCAAGCGGGTCGATCGCTGCGATCGAGCCGCCGCCGGCGCCAATCTCGACCATGTCGACGGTGGGGGTGCGGATCGGCAATCCGCTGCCCTTGAGGAACCGGTATTGGCGGGCGACCTCGAATATCCGGGTAAATTGCGGCTGCCCGTCGTCGATCAGGCAGAGCTTGGCCGTGGTTCCGCCCATATCGAATGACATGACCTGACCGTACCCGCACTGCTCGGCCAGCCGCGCAGCCAGGATCGCGCCGCCAGCCGGCCCCGATTCGACGAGCCGCACCGGGAATTGCCGGGCGATCTCGACGGTAGTCAGCCCTCCCGCCGACGTCATCAGGAACAAAGGGCATACGAGGCCGCACCTCCGCAGCCCGTCGTCGAGCCGCGCCAGATAGCCGTCCATCAGCGGCCGCACGTAGGCATTGGCGCAGGCGGTGGACCAGCGCTCGTATTCGCGCATTTCGGGGCACACTTCGCTCGACAGCGTGACCACCAGCTCCGCTGCCAATGCACGCAGCACCTCCCGCGTTCTGATCTCGTGCACTGGGTTGGCATAGGAATGGAGGAATCCGACGGCGACGCTAATGACCCCGGCCGCGCGCAGCCGCGGGACGAGCGCGGCCACCGCTGCCTCGTTCAGTTCCTCGATCACCTGGCCGTGCGCGCCGATGCGTTCCGGAACCCCCAGCCGCAAGTCTCGCGGAACCAGAGGCGGGGGTTTGTCCATGAAGATGTCGTATTGCTCGAACCGGTTCTCGTAGGCCATCTCGATCGAGTCGCGAAACCCGCTCGTGACCAGCAGCGCGGTCCTGGCGCCTTTGCGCTCGATGATCGCGTTCGTCGCGAGTGTCGTGCCGTGGATCACGAGAGCGAGGTCTGCCGCCTCGACGCCGCTGTCCCGCAAGAGCGCCTCGATCCCGGACAGTACACCTGCCTCGGGCGCGGACGGCGTCGTCAGAACCTTGCGGCTCCATCGCCGCTCACCGTGCTCGAGCACGCAGTCGGTGAAGGTGCCGCCGATATCCACGGCGAGGCGGGGTTGCGGGCTCACGCTGTCGCGATCGGCATGTCGTGGTGGGAACGGGGGCTCATATCCAACGCGTTCTCCGGAGGGCCAGCTCGCAAGCGCTGGGCCAATAGGTAAATCGCGAACGGGCACCGATGCAATCGGGGGTCATCGATCCGGGTCCGGCTGGGCCGCGCCTCCGAGATAAGCCGCCCGGAGCGAGGGGTCGGCGAGGACGTCGCGGGCGCAGCCTTCGAGGCGCTTGCGGCCGAGCTCCATGACGATCGCCGTGTCGGAGATGCGCAGCGCCGCGATGGCGTTCTGTTCCACCAGCAGCACGGTCACGCCGCCGGCGCGGATATCCTCGACCATCCGAAACACAAGCCCCTGGTTGGCCGGCGACAGCCCGAGCGAGGGCTCGTCGAGCAGCAGGAGCCTTGGGCCGGCCGCCATCACCATCGCCATTTCGAGGATCTGCTGCTCGCCGCCGCTGAGGTTCCCGGCATGGACCCGCCATCGCTGCGCGAGCACCGGAAACAGCGCGACCATCCGCGCGATCGCCGCCTTCGCTTCGGCGCGCGGCAGGCTGTAGGTGCCCAATTCCAGGTTTTCGTGGACGCTCATTAGCGGAAAATTGCATCGCCCCTGCGGCACGAGGCCGATGCCGCGCTGCAGCCGTGCGGCCGGGGCAAGCGCCTGGATCTCGGCCCCCTCGAACAGGATCTTGCCGGCGAACCGGCGGGCGGTCCCGTAGAGCGCCCCGAGCAATGTCGATTTGCCCGCGCCGTTCGGCCCGATGATCGTCGTGATGCTGCCCGACGGTATTGCGAGCGAAACGTCGCAGATCACCGGCTCGTCGGTATAACCGGCGGCGAGGCCCTCGACAGCCAAGAGCGGCAGGGCCTCCTCACTCATCGTCATGCGCTTCCGTATCGGCGCCGAGATAGGCGGCGAGCACCTGCGGATCTTCGCGGATCCGTCTCGGCGAACCCTCCGCGACCTTACGCCCCTGCGCCATCACGATGACGGTCGCGCACAGCGCCATGATGAACTCGACATTGTGCTCGACGATCAGCAACGCCATGCCGGCCTCGTTGAGTCGGCGGATCACCGCCTCGATCCGGCGTATCATCGTCGGGTTGACCCCGGCGACTGGCTCGTCGAGCACGACCAGTTTGGGCCGGGCCATCATCGCCGCGGCGATCGCCAGCAATTTCCGCTGTCCGTAGGATAGGGTCCCGGCCGGCGCCTGCGCGTGTTCGGTCAAACCAATCGTGTCGAGCAGCTCCTCGGCGCGCACCGTCGCCTTGGCCTCGGCATCGCGCAACCCGCGACCTCCTTGCAAGGCCGCGCTCCAGCCGAGCCCGTCATGGGCTTGGGCCGCAGTCAGAAGATTGTCCGTCAGAGACATTTCGTCGAACGCGCGGACGGTCTGGAATGTGCGGGCTATTCCGCGGGTCGCATGCTCATGCGGCTTGCGCCCCGTCAGTTCCGCGTCGCCTAGAAACCAGCGGCCTCCATCCGGCACTTGGAACCCGCTGATGCAGTCGATCGTCGTGCTCTTCCCCGACCCGTTCGGCCCGATCAATCCGACGATCGCACCTTCTGGGATGGAAAAGCTCAGATCGTCTACGGCGACGACCCCGGAATACCGCTTGGTCAGTCCTTGCAGCGCAAAGAGGGGCCGGGTGCTGCCCTCCGTCATGCCAAAATGGGCCGCCGGAGGCGGACGAGCCGGCGTTGCGCGGCCCAGCCGCCGACGCCGCGCGGAAAGGCCAGCATCGCCCCGATCAAGATCGCTCCGTAGAGCACCATCCGCAGATCGTGCGAGAAGCGCAGCATGTCGGGTATCGCGGTAAACGCCAGACTCGCCACGACAACGCCCCAAAAGCTGCCAGGCCCGCCGACGATCACCATGATCAGCATCGTCTCGGTGTAATAGAAGTCGAAGATCGAGGGGTCGACGATCGTCAGGTGGAATACGTAAAACCCGCCCGCGATCCCGCTGGTCAGCGCCGAAACGCCGATCGCCAGCAGGCGATGCCGCAGCGGGTCGATCCCCTGGCTCTCGGCCAGGGGCTGGTTCAGCTTGATCGCGATAAAGGCGCGCCCGATCCGCGATCGCACGAGGCGATGCGTCGCCGCGACCACGAGCACCGCATAGGACAGCATCAGCCAATAAAAGACGGCCGGACGGTCGAAGCCGATCCGGCCGAGCCCGGGGAGCTGCAGCGTCGGTGCGATCAGGCCGGGGACACCCATAGGGCCGCGGGTCAGCGACACCCAGTCGCGCGAGATGATCAGGCACAGCAGCGCAAAGCTCAAAGACACGATCGCGAACGCATGGCGCGACAGCCGCAGCGAGGTGTAGCCGATCACTAGCCCCAGCAGCAGCGCCAGCACGCCCCCCACGAGCGCCCCCGCGAAGACTGGCCAGCCGGCGTCGTGGCTAAGCAACGCTGAGGTGTAGCCGCCGATGCCGAAAAATGCGACCTGGGCGAATGACAGGAGGCCGGTGTAGCCGTAAACGAGATTGAGACCGGTGCTGAGCACGGTGAAGGTTGCTGCCGTGATGCCGAGTTCGAGCCCATACGGCGTGCCGCCCCACAAGGGCAAAGTCGCCAGTACCGCGAGTGCGCCCGCTCCCGCCAGAATATGTCCCGCCCGCGCGCTCACACCCGAACCCCGCGACCGAAAAGTCCCTGCGGCCGGAGTAGCAGAATGAGGATCATCGCAATGAACGCGATCGCGTCGACAAAAGCCGGCGGCAGAAATCCGCCGGCGATGCTTTCCACGATGCCGAGCGACACCGCCGAGATGGCCGCGCCGAGGATGTTGCCGAGCCCGCCGATGATGATGACCGCGAAAGCCTTGAAGACAAAGGCAAAGCCCATCACCGGATGGACTGAATACACCGGCGCCAGCGCGGCTCCGGCCAGCCCCGACAGCCCGACCCCGATGGCGACCGCCAGACGCGCCGCGGCGCGCGGGTCGATCCCGACCATCAGGGCCGCGGCGCGATTTTGCGCCACGCCCCGCATGGCCTTGCCGGTCCTGGTGTGATGCAGGGTCACGTAAACCGCGCCAAAGGCGACCAGCGCCAGGATCAGCGCAAAGAGGCGCAACAGCGGGACCCGGGCGTCACCCAGCACCAGAAAGCGATAGCTGTACGGCGTCGTCTCGAGACGCGGGGTCGAGGTCAACAGGAACATCGCCCCGTTCTGCAACACCATCGACAGGCCCAGCGTCAGCAGGATGCTCCGCTCGAACCCCTGTCCCGCGAGCGGCGCGAGCAGCAGCTCATACAGCACGATCCCGACCCCGAACGCGCCGATCGTGACCAGCGCGATGCTGGCCCAAAACCCGATCCCGAGGTTCATCGTCAGGAAATAGGCAGCGACGGCGCCCAGCATATAGAGCTCGCCGTGCGCGAAATTTACGATCTCGATGACGCCGAAAATCAGCGCCAACCCGATCGCGATCAGGGCGTAGATCACGCCCAGCACCAGCCCGTTGATCAGCAGCTGCAGCAGCGTCGCGAAATCCACCGGAGTGCCTCGGTTGCCGCGACCTTCAGGTCTTGTTGAGCGCAGCGATCACGACCTTACCGCCCTTGACGGTCAGGATCACGGCATAGTCGTGCGCAAGGTGGTGGTCGTCGAACTTGATCTGAGCGCCGAGGATCGAGGTCAGATCGGTCTTCTCCAGCGCATCGCGGATCGCGGCCGGGTCGGCCTGCCCCGCCCGCTTGATTGCATCGATCACGACGCAGGCGGCTTCGTACCCTTCCCGGCTTAGCAGGTTGGGGGGCTTTCCGAATTTCTTCGTAAAAGCGTCGACAAAGGCGTGATTGGCCGGCGTGTCGACCTCGGGTGCGTAAGCCTGCGCCACGACCGAGCCGTCGAGCGCCCCGCTCGCCATGATTTCCGGCGGCACCAGGTCGGTCAAAAGCCGGCCCGTGAACGGGATGCCGACGCCGAAGCTCACATACTGCCGGGCGATGTTCTGGACATCGGCGCCGACGGCGTAGACGGCGATCATGCTCGGCTTCTCGGAGCGCAATTTGGTGAATACCGCCGTGAAGTCGGGCGTTCCTTGCTGATAAAAATCGGAGGAAGCGAGCTTCATCCCGAATTTGCCCAGCGCCGCATCGAGGGCCTGCGCGCCGCCGCGGCCGAAATCGGTGTCCTCGCCGAGCACCGCGATCTTTGCCGCCTTGTCCTTTTCGTGCTCGACGAGATAGCCGACGAGCGCGTCGGCTAGGCTCCCGTCGCTCGGGTTGACCTTGAAGACCCACTTGTTCCCGCCGGCGCCGGATTTGTCGACAATCGCCGTCGCGGTGCCATTGGCAACGACAAGCGGTACTTCCGCGCGCTCGACCAGCGGCATCATCGCCAGGATCGCCGAACTGCACAGCCCGTCGAGGATCGCGACGTCCTTTTTGTCGCTCAGCATCTGGCTGACGCTTTTGACGGCTTCGGTCGGGTTGCAGCGGTTGTCCTGAGGGTCGAGCGCGATCTGGCGGCCGAGGACTCCGCCCGCCGCGTTCGCCTCGGCGACCGCCAGCTCGGCGCCCCATCGCGAATGCTGGCCGAAAAACGCTGCGGTACCGGTCAGCGGCAGCGAGGCCCCGATCTGGATCGGGTCCTCGGCCCTCGCCGTGGCGGAAAACATCAACGCGCACACGGTCGCGGCGAAGACAGGTGAAAGCCCTACGCGCATCGTCCCTCTCGTTCGAGGGCGGGCGCCCCCGGTCGGCTATTCCTGCGAGAATTGTACCAGCACCTCCGCGCGCGGCGAAATGCAGCACCAGCCCGACCGGCCCCGGATCGCGTGTCGCAGCCTGCGTCACTCGTTCTCGGAAGCCGCCCCTCCCGACGACGGCAACGGGGAGAATCAGGCCCCCAGATTGACGGGCCGACGGCACAGGATGCAGTGATCCGGCGCCGAAAGGACGAGCGGCGGCATCCCTTCTGAGCAAGCGGCTTCCGCGCGGCCGCAGCGCGGAGCGAAGGCGCAGCCTCCGGGTAGCTCCGCCGGATCCGGCGGCGCGCCGGGAATGGCTGGGCGTCGATGTCCGCGCTCGCCGCGACGCAGCGTCGACGCGAGTAGCGCCTCGGTGTACGGGTGGCCGGGACGGCGCAGCACATCGCGCACTGGCCCGCTCTCGACAATGCGCCCGGCATACATGATCGCGACGCGGTCCGCGATCTCGCTAGCGACACCGATATCATGGGTGACAAAGATGATGGAAAGACCCAGCTCGCGCTGCAGCCGGCGCAGGAGCAGCAATATCTGGATTTGCACCGTGGTATCGAGGGCGGTGGTCGGCTCGTCCGCCAGCAGCAGAGCCGGGCGGCAGGCTAGCGCCAGCGCGATCATCGCGCGCTGCCGCATCCCGCCGGACAATTCATGGGGATAGGCAAGGAGGCGGCGCTCGGCCAAGGGTATCTGCACGCGTTCCAATAATTCCCGGGCGCGTCCGGTGGCCTCCGCGTTGCTGACTCCTTCGTGGCGCCGGATGGTCTCCACGATCTGCCGGCCGACCGTATAGACCGGGTCAAGGGCCGTGGCCGGTTCCTGGAAGATCATGGCGATGCGGCGGCCGCGCAGCGCGGTCAGCGCCGACATCGGAAGCTCGAACAAGTCTTCGGCTTCGAAGGCGATGCGGCCGGAGATCGTCGTGCCTTTGTCCGGCAGCAGGCGTAGCACGCTGCGCAGCGTAACGCTCTTGCCGCTGCCGGACTCCCCGAGCAGGCACAGGACCTCGCCGCGTGCGAGATCGAGGCTGACGCCGCGGAGGATCTCGACGCTTCGCTCGCTGTTCCGGACGGCGATCCGCAACGCCTCGATGCGCAGTAGCGGCTCGGTCACGCCGCCACGCCGATCCGCGCCGGGGCACGGCTATGGCCCGAGCCGGCGACGCTCATCAGGCAGCTGGCGTAATGCGCCCCGGCGTTCGCGTGGTCCGGTTCGAGCACCTCGCCGCCCGCGCCGTCGACCGCTGCGAGCGGCGGGTCGACCGCAGCGCAAGCCGCCTCCGCAAAGGCGCAGCGCGTGCGGAAACGACAGCCGCTCGGCGGGTCGATGGGGTTGGGCGGGTCGCCCTGAAGCGGCGGCTCGTCAGCGCGTGCGTCGGGGTCCATCGTCGGCATCGCGGCCAGCAGCGCGCGCGTATAGGGATGCGCCGGTCGCTCGTAGATCGCCTCGACCGGCCCGACCTCGACGACACGGCCGAGATACATCACGAGCACGCGGTCGCTCAGGTATTGCACGACATTGAGATCGTGGCTGATGAAGAGGTAGGTGAGATCGAGCTCGTCCTTGAGGTCGAGGAGCAGGTTCAGCACTTGCGCCTCGACGGATTTGTCGAGCGCCGAGACAGCTTCGTCGAGGATCAACAGGCGCGGCTCCAGGGCCAGCGCCCGAGCGATATTGACCCGCTGCCGCTGGCCGCCGGACAGCTCGTGCGGATAGCGGTCGGCGAACTGTTCGGGGACGAGCCCGACCTGCGCCAGCATAGCACGGGCGCGACGGTTCGCTTCTGCCACCGGCGCGCCGTGCACGATCGGCGCATAGGCGATCGTCGCCTCGACCGTCAAGCGAGGATTGAGGGAGGCCAGGCTGTCCTGAAAGACCATCTGCACCGCGCGGCGCAACGCCCGCACCGAGATGCCGCCGCGCGCCGCGACCGCGGCTCCGTCAAAGATCACGTCGCCAACGTCAGGCTCGATGAGGCGGACCAGCAGGCGTGCCAGCGTCGATTTTCCGCAGCCGGACTCGCCGACGACGCCGAGCGTCTCGCCCCGGCGGACAAAGAGATCGACGCCATCGACCGCGTGCAGCCGCTGCTTGCCGCCCCACCCGCTCTGACCCCGCACCAGAAAGTGCTTGCGCAGGCCTCGTACCGTCAAAAGCGGCGTGTCCCCGCTCATGCCCGCACATCCATCGCGTGCCGCAATCCGTCGGTGAGCAAGTTGAAGCTGATCGACGTCAGCAGGATCGCCGCACCGGGCACCGCCGCGACGGTGGGATCGATGTAAATCGCCGGCCGCAGGGTGTTCAGCATCAGTCCCCACTCGGCATGCGGCGGCTCGACCCCGAGCCCGAGAAAAGACAGCCCCGACGCGAGGATGATGCTGACGCTGATCAGGCTCGTCGCGTAGACGAAGACCGGCCCGAGCACGTTGCGCAGCACATGCACCCGCAGAACGGAGAAGAGTCCGGCGCCGCTCGCCCGCGCCGCGCCGACGTAGTCGAGATTCCGCACGCCCGCCGTCACGCTCTCCGAAACCCGCGCGATCGGCGGGATGAAGACGATCGTCAGCGACAGGATCGCGTTGGTGATGCCGGCGCCCAACGAGCCCGATATCGCGATCGCCAGCAGGACTGAGGGAAACGCGTAGAACACATCGACGGTGCGCATGATCATCGTGTTGATCGCACCGCCGAAAAACCCCGCCACGGTCCCGAGGAAACCGCCGACGGCGAGCGCGGCGACAACGGGAGACACACCGAGCAGCAGCGACAGCCGGCCGCCATACAAGAGCCGCGAGAGCACGTCGCGGCCGAGTTCGTCGGTGCCCAGTAGATGGCCGCGAAACCCAAACGGTTTCAGGCGATCAAGCATGCTCGTCTTGTAGGGATCGGCCGGCGCCAGATGGCCGGCGAAGATCGCTGACAGAAAGATCAGCGCTAGGATCGCGGCGCAGACGATCGTCACCGGGTCGCGCGACAGCCGGCGCCCGACCCGCCGCCAATACCCCCGTGCCGACGCGGCAACCGGCCGTACCGGCGTTGCCGGCGCGGAGTCGATATCAACCGCCGGCGAGGTCATCGTGCCGTGCCCCGGCGCATTCGCGGGTCGATCAGCGTCTGCACGATGTCGACGACCAGGTTGAGCCCGACGAAGAACATCGCGAGCACCAGGATCACCCCTTGCAAGACCGGAATGTCGCGCCGGAAGATCGCGTCGTTCATCAGAAACCCGGTGCCCGGCCACGCGAACACGGTCTCCACCAGGATCGAGCCGCCGAGCATGTAGCCGAACTGGATGCCCATCACCGCGAGGCAGACCGGCGCGACATTCTTCATCACATGGCGCAGCACCGCGCCGGAACGCAGGCCCTTGGCGCGCAGGGCCAGGACGAATTCCTGATTGAGCGCCTCGGCGACCGCGGCGCGCACCGTACGCGTGACGATGCCGAGCGGGATCACCGCGAGGGTGATCGCGGGGAGAAGCACATGCGCCAGGTCGTTCGCGTTCCACGCCCAGACCTCCGCACCGTGCGGCCCCATCCCGATCGCCGGCAGCACGCCGAGCTCGACCGAAAAGACGATGACCAGAACCATGCCGAGCCAGTAATGCGGCACCGAGACCCCGAGCAGCGCGCACAGCGACGCGACCCGGTCGATGACACCGCCGCGGGCATAGCCGGCGATCCCGCCGAAAAGGCAGCCGAGAGTGAAGCCGAAACTGGCGGCGACCAGCGCCAGTACGACCGAATTGCCGATCGCTTGATCCATGTCCTCGGCGACCGGCCGGCCGGTCGCGACGGATCGGCCGAGATCGCCCGACGCAGCCCGGAACAGCCATCTTACGTACTGGATCGGCAGCGGGCGGTCGAAGCCATAAGCGTGCTTCAGCGTTGCGACCACGTCGGCCGGAGCGTCGGGCGAGACGACCGCGTTGAGCGGGTCGCCCGGCGCCAAGTGCACCAGCGAGAAGCACACGACCGTCACGCCGATTGCGATCGGCAGCGCGTACACGCAGCGGCGGGCGATCAACGCAAACATGGCTTCCAGCTTGTCCGGCGTTGCCCCGTCACGCGGTCACCGAGACCGGCGTCAGGTCCTGGTACCAGTTTTTCGCTTGCACGAAGCCTTTGACCTTGGGGCTCATCGCTCGCGGGCCGACATCGTGGACGACCCAGATCATCAGCGCCTCGTTGACCATTTTCTCGTGCACGCGGGCAAGCGCGGCGTCGCGGCCTTCGGGTTCGAATGCTGTCTGTGCGGCGTCGAGCAGCTTGTCCATCTCGGGATCATTGTAGAAGCCGAAATTGACCCCGGCCGGGGCGTGGAACGAGGAGCGCAGAAAACGGGTCAAGGCGCTGAACGGGTCCTGGGTCGTGTAAGTGACGTTGACCGCGTCGATGCCCTTGTTGACCGGCGCCTCGGCTCCGGCCCGCCAGCGGTCGAGGAGCGCCTGCCATTCGGTCACGTCAAAATCGAGTTTGACACCGATATCGGCGAGGTTTTGCTGAATGTACTCGTTCATCGGCAGCGGCAGCATCTGGCCCGAGCCGCTCGCCGAAATCGCGATCTTGAGCTGAAGCGGCTTTGACGGACCATAGCCGGCATCCGCCAAAAGCTGTTTGGCTGCGCCCGGATCGTGCTTCAACTCAAAGCTCGGCTTGCCGAACCACGGGCTGTCGGGCAGCAGGTGCCCCTTTGCCGGAAGGGCGAGCCCGCCCATCAGCGCGACGACGCCCTCGCGATCGATCGCGAGGTTCAGCGCTTTGCGCACGCGGATGTCGTGAAACGGGCTGTCCGCGAGCACCGAGGGATGATAAGGCCAGATATGCGGATAGGGGTTGGAGACGAGCTGCATCCCGGCCGATTTGAGCTGCGGCACGGCGTCCGGCGAGGGTTGCTCGATCCAGTCGACCTGGCCCGAGAGCAGCGCCGAGGTGCGCGCGTTGGGCTCGGGCAGCGGCAGTAGCACCACGCGGTCGGTTTTCGGAACCCGCTTGCTGTCCCAGTAGCCCTTGTTCGGCACAAACTCGGCGCGCTGATGTGGAATGTATTTATCGAATTTGAAGGGACCGGTCCCGGAGGGGTTCTCGTTAAACTTTGCCCAATCTTTGCCCACCGTCTCCCATTGGGCAGGACTTGCGATCAGGATGAACGTGACCTCGTAAGGCAGGAACGCGTCGGGCGAGCTGCCGCGGAACTCGATCGTATAATCGTCGATCTTGCTGACCGAGGTGATTGACGGGATGCGGAACGCGACGAGCGCAACCTGGCGCGGGTCGTATTGCGGCGCGGTCTTGTCGAGCAGTTTGTTGTAGTTCCATACGACCGCATCGGCGTTGAACGGTGAGCCGTCGTGGAACGAGACGCCGCGGCGCAATTTGAATTTCCATTTGGTCTTGTCGGTCGGATCGGCCTCCCAGCTTTCAGCGAGCCCCGGGGTGACGTCGGTTGGTTTGGTGGCAGAAGAGAGGTCCCAGTTGACCAGCGCGTCGTAGAGGGTATAGCCGCAGAAACGATACCCTTCGGCCCCATTGTCCGGCGTCCCGTGGAGCAGCGGGACGTCGGCCGCGGTCATCCCGATCCTCAGTAGCCCCGCCGTCTGTGCGCCTGCCGGCCGCGGCAATGCCCATCCGGCCATCGCCGCGCCGCCACCGATCAAGACGCCGCGTCGCGATGGATGAAGAAGCCTCCCGAAACTCATTATATTCTCCTCGGCAACACGCCTGGACACTCATTGCGAGCCGGTCGCGGCGCGGCGGATGCCTGCTGCGCCGCCGGGCTCGGCCCTTCTCGAAGGTGCATGAAACGTGCCGCATTCTGCGGAAGGACCACGGCCAGCCCGTGGCGGAATCGCGCAGGCCGCCGATCCGCGGCCTACTCTGTGGAGACGCCGGCGTAAGCGGCGATCAACGCCTGCAAGACAAGGATCCCGGCGTGCAGGCTGTCGATGACGGGCACGGCGACGCGCGCAGCCGCGACCTTGGCACGCCCCGCGAGACCGGCCCCGCCGACGATGATGCTCTGCACGCGATCGGCGGCATGGGAGCGGAGCCCGAGATCGGCGATCGCCTCGTCGATCCCGCCGGCAATCTCGGTGCCGGTTGCAGGCAGCGTGTGAATCGCGGCAAGGCAGCCGCCATTTAGCCGCGGGGCGACCATGTCCGGAAGTAGGCCTTGCCACTGCTGGCCAGCGGTGACGATCGAAAACCGGGGACCAAAGCAGCGCGCAAGTGCGAGCGACGCATCGAGCAGGTTGCTGGCCGGAAGACCCGAGTGTTCCCTGACCGCATCCGTGCCGAGATCGGCAAAGCAGCAGAGGAGGATGCCGTCGAACGCCGCATCCGACGCCATTTTCTCGGAGATGGCGGCCAGCGCCGCTGCAGCGCCGAGCCGCATGGTCTCGCGGTCGCCGATGTACTCTGGCCCGGTGCCCGCGGTGACGACCACGACCTCCGAGCCGGCCGGCAGCAACGGCAAAGCGGCGGCGAGCAGTCCCCTGCTCACGGCCGCAGAGCTGTTGGGATTCACCAGCAGCAGCCTGCTCATTTCCTGACCTCCCGGTGCTCGGCGGAAGCGACGGCCAAGATACCGCGGAATTCGGCGCAAAAACCGGTCGGTGATCCCGGGACACTGGCGCGCGTGATGCAGGGGCGTCCTCGGCGTCTCCCGCCTCATGAAGTAGTCCAATGCAACCGCAGCGTCACGATATAGAGCCTGAAATCGTCATTGCGGACCAATTGTTCGCGGACTTGCAGGCGGCATCAGCGAGCCGGCTCGGCATCACCCGAGCATCCTACGGCGAAGGAGAAGACCGGGCACACGCGTTGATGCGAGCGCTCGGTCGCCGCCTCGGCCTCGAACATCGGGTCGACGCCGCCGGTAATCTGTACCTGACCCTGCCGGGCCGGAACCGGGCGTTGCCCGGGATCATGATCGGGTCTCATCTCGATTCGGTGCCCGAGGGCGGCAATTTTGACGGCGCGGCGGGGGTGGTTGCAGGGTTGGCCGTCGCCGCGCGGTATCGCCGGCTGAACAGAGTCCCGAACCGAGACATCACCGTGATGGGGATCCGCGCCGAGGAGCTGTCGTGGTTTCCGGCCCCGTATATCGGCAGCCGCGCGGCCTTCGGAATGTTGGAGCCGGAGGTATTGGATCGCTGCCTGCGGCACGACACCGGGAAAAGCCTTGGCGACCACATGCGCTTGGCCGGGTTCGATCCTGAAGCCATCCGGCGCGGCGAGCGGCAGCTGGCTCCCGATGAAATCCGATGCTACTTCGAGCTTCATATCGAGCAGGGGCCGGTGCTCGTGCAGCACGATATTCCAGTCGGTATCGTCACTGGCATCCGCGGCAATCTCCGGTATCGCTATTGTCATATTCTGGGCGCCTATGCCCATGCCGGCGCAGAGCCGAGGTCGAGCCGCCGCGATGCGGTCTTTGCCGGCTCTGCCTTCGTCGAACGCCTCGAAGCCACCTGGCTCGACCACGAGCGCCACGGCAAGGACCTAGTTTGCACAGTCGGTCAATTTCACACCGATGCCGAAGTGCATACGATGACCAAGGTGCCAGGCGAACTCTGGTTCACGATGGACATCCGAAGCGCGGATAATCCGGTTCTCCTCGAGTGCGACCGGACATTGCGGCAGGAGGCCGAGCGGATCGGTGCTGAGCGCGGCGTCACGATAGACCTCGGGCCCTTCACCAATGCGCTCCCCGGTCCGATCGACCCAGACTTGCGGCGCACGCTGTTGCGGCTTGCAGAAGAATTAGGCGTCAGCGCACTGGAGATGCCGAGCGGGGCAGGCCATGACGCGGCGGTTTTCGCAATCAGCGGCGTGCCGACAGCGATGATTTTCGTCCGCAACGAGCACGGCAGTCACAACCCGCACGAGGCGATGCGGATGGACGACTTCGCCGAAGGACTGCGGCTGTTGATGGCCGCGGTGGAAGCGAGCGATGCGTCGCCGAGCACCTCCGGAGATGCATCAATCGGCTAAACCAACCCTCTCCGTTTTGGATGCATGCGATCTAAGCCTTCTGAGCAGCCGGGCCTCATGAACACCCTACCCGTCTTTCGGTTGTCGATAGGCGGGTACGCGGTTCCTGGGCTAACGGGTGCGACCCGCATGACGGCTATTGGTGCAAAAGCACCGACGCCGAGCCCTCCGACGAGTGTCCCCTTACCGGCGCTTAGCCGACGACCGTGAGCGGCGGGCCAGAACTACTCTTCTTGCCCTGAAGCAGCCATAACTCCATCTGGGCGCGGAGACGTCTGCGGTGGTGTGGAATTCCCACGCCGCTGCGGCGATCTCGGGCAGGGCTTCGCGGTTAGACGCGCGCCTCCGGCATCCGGTCGCGGAGACGCGCCGTCTCGGCCGCATCGATTTCACCGGAGGCAAGGAGCGCGACGCCGTATTGGTCTCGCGCCGCCGCGGCGGAGATGATGCCGTCGGCCACGTCGTCGCGCACCAGCGCCGGGTCGCGGCGCAGCGGGTTGCCGTAGCCGCCGCCGGCGGGACCGACGCAGACGAAGCGCTCGCCGGCCCGCACGCGCATGTGCGGCACCTTTGACGGCAGCGGCTCGGCTGAGCCGTGCTTGCGAACGAAGTGCAATTCAGCGGGATGGCCGGGGCTGCCGCCGGCAAGCGGCCAGGGCGCGAATTCATGACCGTCGGCCTCGACCGATGCCCCGCCATCGGCGAGGTACTCGAACTCGCGCACCGAGCCGAGCCCCCCACGCCATTCGCCGGCGCCGGACGCCTCCTCGCGCAGCTCGTAGCGGGTCACGCGCAGCGGCAGATGCGTCTCGATGTCCTCGATCGGGTTGTTCCGGGTGTTCGCATAGAGCGTATCGACGGCATCCATCCCGTCGATGCCGTTGCGTCCGCCGTAGCTGCCCTCGAAGATCTCCATATGCACCCAGTGCCCACCGCCGTTCTCCCCCGGGCGCACGCCGGAGAAGGCGATGACCTTGAGGTTGCCTATCCCGGCCGAGACCTGGCCCGGAACCGCCTGCGCGAGCGCCTTCATCACCGTGTCGGCGACCGCGTTTCCGGTGCAGAACCGGGCGATCGTCGGCGCTGGAAACACCGGATTGGCGAGCGATCCCAGCGGCGCGGTGATCCTGATCGGGCGCAGCAGCCCATGATTGACCGGGATGTGGCCGCGCAGCACGGTATCGAGCAACACCGACCGGATGGTCAGCCACACCGCGACATCGACCGTCCCTTCGAGCGGCATGTTGATAGGCCGGTCGGGGACTTGCGGAGCGGTGCCGGTGAGATCGACCTCGATCTCGTCGCCCTTGACCCGCACGGTGGCGACGATCGGCAGGTGGCGCTTTGTTGGGTCGGAGCTGTCGGCGAAGCCGTCGATCCTGGTTTCGGCGCGGTATTCGCCATCGGGCACAGCGGCGATAGCCTGACGCATCAGCCGCTCGGCGTAATCCATGACCGCCGCGCAGGCCGCCTGGAAGCGGGGATAGCCGTGCTGCGCAATCACCGCTGCGAGCCTTTCGGCGCCGATGCGGGCGGCCGCGATCTGCGCCTCCATATCGCCGACGACGAGATCGGAAACCCGGATATTATCGCGCAAGAGCTGCCAGACGGCGTCGTTGCGGACCCCGCGGTCGTAGACCTTGATCGCCTTGAATTGTAGCCCCTCGGCAAAGGCATCGATCGCGTCGACGATGCCGCAACTGCCGGGGCTCAGCGCGCCGATATCGAGGTGGTGCGCCGTCGTCGCGGCGAAGGCGACGAGCCTCTCGTCATGGAACACCGGCACCGCGAACCCGACATCGGGCCCGTGGCTCGCGCCGCCATAGGCGTCGTTGTGCATGATGACATCGCCGGGTCGCATGGTGTCGCCGCGTGCCGCCAGCGTCTTTAGGATACCCCGCACATAGCCGGGGATGGGACCCGATTGCAGCGGCGTCGACTGCGCCGATTCCGCGAGGCCGCGGCCCTCGGCGTCGACGAGCGCGGCGCCGAAATCCTCCGACTCGCGGATGATCGACGAGTACGACATCCGCATCAGCTTGTAGCCCATCTCGACCGCGATGTTTTCGAGCGTCCCCTGGATGACGCTCGCGGTGATGCTGTCGATCGTCTCGGGCATGGCGCTAGGTCTCCAGCCGCAGGATCAAGTTGCCGCCGCGGTCGGCGCGCAGCGTGACGCCGGGCGGCACGACGGTCGTCGCGTCGGTCTGCAATACGATCGCCGGTCCGGCGATCGGCACGTCGAGCGGCAGCGCCTCGCGCCGGTAAAACGGCGTCGCCACGGCCTTCAGCCGGTCGCCGACCCGGAACGCGCACGGTGCGGTCTTTATGAGCGCGCTCGCCGGGCTGCCGCCTTCCGCCAGACGCGGCGCCGCGATCTTCGGCATCCGCCCGACAGCGGTGACGCGGATGTTGACGATCTCAATCGCGCTGTCGGCGAAGACATGACCGTATTCGGTCCGATGCAGGCTCTCGAACCGCTCGCACACTGCGGCGAGCCCAGCGGCGTCGAGGTCTCTTGGAGGAACCGGCACGCGAAGCTCGTAGCCTTGCCCGACGTAGCGCAGGTCGCCGGCGCGCTCGAACGCCGCGTCGTCGGGAGGAACTCCATCCGCCGCGAGCTGGCGCGCCAGATCCGCCTGCATCGCCGCATAATCGCTGTTGAGCCTGTCGAGATCGATCTCAGCGCCGATCTGGAACTCGGTACGCACCGCGTCGTATTGGAGGTTGGTCGTCAACAGGCCGACGGCGGAGGTAATACCCGGATAGGCCGGTACGACAATCTCGGGGATGCCGAGCGCGCGTGCCACCTCGGCGCCGTGCAGCGGCCCCGCGCCGCCGAACGCCACGAGCACGAAATCGCGCGGGTCGAGCCCCTTTTGCACGGTGCGGCTGCTGATCGCATTGGCCATGTTGGCATTGACGATCGTCAGGATGCCCTCGGCCGCCGCCTCGGGCGAGAGGCCGAGCCGGTCGGCGAGCTGGCCGACGGCGCGCCGCGCCGCCTCGGCGTCGAGCGCCATCACGCCGCCGAGAAAATTGGCGGGGTCGAGCCGCCCGAGGATCAGGTTGGCATCGGTGACGGTCGGCTCGCGACCGCCCTTGCCATAGGCCGCGGGCCCCGGATCGGCGCCGGCGCTGCGCGGCCCGACGCGAAACGCGCCGCCCTCGTCGACATAGGCGATCGAGCCGCCGCCCGCCCCGATCGTGTGGATGTCGATCATCGGCGCCAGCACCGGAAAGCCGCCGATCCAGGTGTCCCGGGCGGTGGCCTCGGCAAACCGCCGGTCGATTGCGATGCCGATATCTGCCGAGGTGCCGCCGACATCAAAGGTGATCAGGTTGCGCCGGTCCGAAAGCGCGCCCGACCACGCACCGCCGAGCACCCCGGCGGCCGGTCCCGACAAAAGCGTCAGCACCGGGCTTTTCGCCACCGTGGCCGCGGTCGCCACCCCGCCGTTCGAGCACATCACGTGAAGATCGGCGCTCAGCCCGGCCTCGCCCAGCCCGCCGTCCAGCCGCTCGACATAGGCCTTGAGCCGCGGGCCGACAAAGGCGTTGAGCAGCGCGGTCGTGAACCGCTCGAACTCGCGAAACTGCGGCGACACCCCGGACGATGTCGAGACGAAGCATTCCGGCCACTCCTCGCGCACGAGCTCGGCGGCGCGCATCTCATGCGCCGGGTTGAGGTAGGAAAACAGAAAGCAGACGGCGACCGCCTCGACCCCGGCATCGCGCAGCATTCGTGCCGCCACGCGCACCGCCGCCTCGTCCAGCGGCACGAGCTCGGTGCCCCGCGGCGGCACGATCCGCTCGGCGACGGTCAGCCGATGGCGGCGTTTCGCCAGCGCCCGGTTCTGCCACGGCACCTCCTGGCGGATCGAATAGTGCTGCGGGCGCTGATGGCGACCGATATGGACGATGTCGCGGTAGCCTTCGGTGGTGATCATCCCCGTGACGGCGCCGTTGTGCTCGAGCACCGCGTTGGTCCCGATTGTCGTGCCGTGCAGCACGTGGTCGATCGCCTCACGCGCAATCCCGTGCCGCGCGCACAGCTCGACGATCCCGGCGATGACGCCGCGCGCCGGATCGTCCTGTGTCGTCGGCACCTTGTGGATGAGGTTCTGGCCGGCATCCGTGTCAGCGAACACGATATCGGTAAAGGTGCCGCCGACATCGACCCCGATGAGACGCATCGCCTCACACCGCCTTGCCGGCGTCGGAGCCATGTCGCGCCCGCCGCCGCCGCACCCACAGGACACCCGCGAGGCAGGTGCCGATCACGACGAGCGAAAGCCCGGTGGTCGCGGTGCCCAGCGCATAGATCACCGGCGTCGTCGCGTTGGTCTGCATCGCCTCCAATTCGAGCGGCAATGTGTTTGCGGCGCCGACTGATTGCGACGTACGCGCGATCTCGTCATAGGAGAGCGTAAAACCGAACAAGGCGACGCCGACGAGGCTTGGCAGCACGATCGGCACTATGACATGGCGGATCGTCTGCCAGCCGCTGGCGCCCTGGTCGCGGGCCGCCTCCTCGTAGGCCGGGTTGAAGCGGTTGAACACCGCGAACATGATCAGAAGCCCGAACGGCAAGGTCCAGGTCAGATGCGCACCGAGCGCCGAGCTGTACCAGTGGCGGTCGATCCCCAACAGCTCGAACAGTGCGCCGATGCCGAGGCTCACGACGATCGACGGCATCACCAGGCTGGCGATCGCTAGGTAGAGCAGCAGGCTCGCGCCACGAAACCGCCGGCGAAACGCGAGGCCCGCAAGAAACGATAACACCACAGTAAAGACCATCACCGCCAGCCCAAGCAGCGCCGAGCGGTCGAACGAGCCCCAGATGTCGCCGATCGATTGCGGTCGGAACAGCTCGGCGAACCAGTGCAGCGACAAGCCGTTCATCGGAAACACCAGTCCGCCCTCGGGACCCTGGAACGACAGGATCACGATCGTGGCGATCGGCCCGTAGAGAAAGGCGATGAAGAGCGCGCACAGTAGAGCCAGCGCCCAGAATATGGGAGGCCGGGCAGTCAATCTCGCGGCCGCGCGCACCTCACAACTCCTTGCGGATGTCTACGGCGCGCATCAACAGCGCGATCATCACGATGACCGCGACCAGCAGCACCATCGCGTTAGCCGCGGCGGGCGGAAACTGCAGGTAGGAGAGCTGGGTCGCAATCTGCTTGCCGACCGAGGCGACCTGGCCGCCGCCGAGCACGTCGACGCTGACGAAATCACCCATCACCATCGCGATCACAAAGATCGAGCCGATCGCGATCCCGGTCTTCGACAGGGGCAGGATCACGGTGCGCATGACCTGCCAGGTGCCGGCGCCGGCATCGACCGCCGCCTCGATCAGCGACCGGTCGATCCGCATCATCGAATTGAAGATCGGCACGATCGTGGTCAGCGTGTAAAGGTGGACATAGCCGAGGATCACGCTGAACGGCGAATAGAGCAGCCATTCCTGCGGCCTCTGGGCGAGGTGTGTGACGATCAGCAGCTGGTTGACGAGACCGTTGCGGCCGAGAAGCGGGATCCAGGCGATCATGCGGATGACCATCGAGGTCCAGAACGGGATCGAGCAGATCAGCAGCAGCACCGTCCGCCAGGTCGCGCCACGCACCTGAAAGGCGAGGAAATAGGCGATCAGAAACCCGAGCGTCACGGTGATCGCCCAGGTGATCGCGCAGAACTCGATCGTGATCCAATAGGTGCGGTAGGTGACGCTTTCCGAGAAGACCTCGCGGTAGTTTTCCAGCGTGAAGCCTGGAATGAGCAGTTGATAGGTCTCGTAGTCGAAAAAGCTGACGACGACGACGAGGACCATCGGCACCGCGAAGAACACGACGAACACCGCCGAAAGCGGCAGCGCCTGCAGGTATGGGACCGCCTTGGCGAGGCGGCTCATGACCGCCTCCCGCAAGACAGGGTGCGCGCGGCGACCGTCACGCCGCGATGAACTCGTTCCATTTGCGGACCATATAGCGGTCTTCGTCCATCACCGTGTTCCACACGCTGACATGGCCCATGCGCTCGTTGAACGAGCCGCCGTCACGTACCGCGCCGGCGCTTTCGATCTTTTCGCCGGTCGGGCTCAGGATGTCGCCCTTTGCGGGCTTGCCCTCCATCCAGTAGTCCCACTCGTCGGCGCTCATGAACTTCTTCGCCGTCTCGAGCACCGGCGTGTAATAGCCCTGGCGGTTAAGGAAGGCGCCGGTCCAGCCCGACAGATACCAGTTGATGAATTCGTAGGCAGCATCGAGCATCTTGCCATCGAGATTGACAGGCACACCGATCCCCGAGGCCCAGCCGCGATACCCCTCTTTTAGCGGCTGGTATTTGCAGGCGATTCCCATCTGGCGCACCTTGGTGACGGCCGGCGACCACATCGACTGGATCACCACCTCGCCCGACGCCATCAGGTTGACGCTTTCGTTGAAATCCTTCCAGAAGGCGCGGAACTGGCCGGCTTTCTTGGCCTCGGTCATCACCGCGATCGTCTGGTCGATCTCGGCGGTCGTCATGTTGCCCTTGTCCTTGTACTTGACCTTGCCGGTCGCCTCGGACGCCATCGCCGCGTCCATGATGCCGATCGACGGGATGTCGAGGATCGCCGCTTTTCCCTTGAATTTCGGGTCGAGTAGCTGTGCCCAGGACGAGATCGGCTCCTGGATCAGGTCGGGCCGGATTCCCAGCGTGTCGGCGTTGTAGATCGTCGGGATCACCGTCATCCATTGCGACGGGCTTTTTGCGAACTCCTTCGATTTTTCCGCCGTCAGATAGGCGACCTTGATCGGCGAGATGCCCTCCATCGCCACCGGCTTGCCGTCGGGCAGCTTGCCCTGGGTAAAGATCGGGACGATCTGGTCGTAATATTTGATTTTTTTGGTGTCGATGCCGCGCAGATTGCCCGACGGGACAATCTTCTTGAGCATCCAGTATTCGGCGTCGAGCAGGTCGAACGAGCTCGCCTGCGTCACCGCGCGCTTGACGACATCGTCGGACACCAACGAGGTGTACTGGATCGTAAAGCCGAGATCCTGCTTGGCCTTGTCGGCCAGCTCCTTGAACTGATTGACGCCGGTGCCGGCGATGCGCAGCGTCACTGGATCGGCCGCGCGCGCCACGCGAAGCCCGGTACCGATCGCGAGACCAGTCGCTGCCGCACCGATCAGAACGCGCCGTCGCGTCACTTGCCGTGTCTGCATCTTTCCCCCCTCCTCTGTTCTCGCGGTCTTCTCTATCCCTGGGCCACCCGCCCTCGGTTCAGGCCACGACATGGGCGTCGACATCGTCCCAGCCGACGGCAACGTTGTCGCCGACCGCCACCGGATCGGCGAAGAACTCGCGGTCGGACAGCGTCACGGTCAGCTCGTCGACGCCATCGGCATCAAGACGCAGCTTGATGTTGCTGCCCTGGTATTCGATGGCGGCGACACGCGAGGCGAGACCGGTCCCGGTCTCGGATTCGTCGCCCGACGCCCCAACCGCACGAAGCCGGTAAGCGATCCGGCGGATGCGCATCCGGTCGCTGCGGATCGCGACATGGACGCCGCTGCGAGCTGTCAGCCCCGCAACGCAACTCGCGATCGGCACCCCTTGCGGCCCGATCAGTCGGGCGCCCTTGCCGTCGGCCGCGTCGACGGTGCAGAGCAGGACGTTGTGACCGCCGATAAAGCGCGCGACAAACGCGCTCGCCGGCCGATCGAACACGGTTCGCGCCGTGTCGGCTTGCTCGACCCGTCCCTGGTTCATCACGATGATCAGGTCGGCGAGTGCCAGCGCCTCCTCCTGGCTGTGGGTGACGTGGATGAAGGTGATGCCGAACTGACCTTGAAACCGCCGCAGCTCCTCGCGCATACGCACCCGCAGAAACGGGTCAAGCGCCGAGAGCGGCTCGTCTAGCAGCAGCACTTGCGGGTCCGTGACGAGCGCGCGGGCGAGCGCGACACGCTGCTGCTGGCCGCCCGAAAGCTGTGCCGGGAGACGGTCGGCCAGCCCCTCCATCTCGACGAGACGAAGCATTTCGCGTGCCTTGGCGCGGCGCGGCGCCCTAGTGACCCCCCGCATCCGCAAGCTGAACGCGACGTTGTCGATGCAGTTGAGGTGAGGGAAGAGCGCATAGCTCTGGAACATCATCGCCGTATGCCGCCGCGCCGGCGGCAGGTCGGTCACGCGCCGACCGCCGACCGCGATCTCGCCCCCGCTCGGCATCTCGTGCCCGGCGATCATCCGGAGCGTCGTGGTCTTGCCGCAGCCGGAGGGGCCCAGCAGGCAGCAATAGCTGCCCCCGGGCATCACGACGTTGATCGCCTCGACTGCAACCGTCCGGCCGAAACGCTTGCTCACGCCGATCAGCTGAACATCACAGGGCGACGGCATCAGTCAACACGCCCGATTTGCCGCGCTCGCGGAGAGCGCCCGATACCCCGAGGCGAAGCAAGCAGCGCGCCAACGGCGGACGACCCGAGGGGTTTCGCGGAAGACCAACCACTTAACCGGACGTCGTGAACGAGAATGAATGCGGACGGACGGTCCGTCGAATCCCACCCCATCCGCCAGTTCGCCGCCGCCCTCGAGTCAGGCCCCCGCAGCCGCACCGCCCCGCTGCCTGTCGAGGCCGAGCGCGACCTCCCAGGCTTGTTGCGTTGCGAGCTCCTCGGTCCACGGACGCATCAGTGCGGCGGCGCGCGCATCGCGCGCGTAGCGCTCGAGCGGGTAGCGCTTCAAGAAGGCGCGCCCGCCACAGACGCGGATCGCCTCCTGGGTAACCGCGACCACGGTGCGTTGCACGGTGATGTGGGCCGCGCGGGCGCGCTGCACCGCCTCCGGCGGCGGATCGACCCGGGCCTCCGAGATGGCGCGGTAATAGAGCGCTCGCGCCGCTTCGATGGCGAAGAATATTTCCGCGATCGCCGGCCCCTTCGCGGCGATTTCGGTATGCAGCGCCGGTGCGCCCGGCATCTCGCCGGTGAGGTAGGCGAGCGCGCCGTCATAAGCCGCCTGCATCACCCCGAGGAAGGTCGCGGAAAAGCTCAGGAAAAGGTGTGGAAAGGCGTTGTACATCGCGCCAAACACGCCGGGCGGGAGCACGTCGCCGTCATCGGGGACGAACACGTCTTCGAGCACCATGTCGCGGCTGACGGTGGCGCGCATCCCCATCGGGTCCCAGTCGTCGGAAAAACGCACGCCCGGCGCGTCTTTGGGAACCTGCAGATAGAGGGTGCGCTCGATCCACGGCTCGTCGCCAAGCCGGATCGCCGGCGTGGCGTAATAGGGCGCGCTGTCTCCGAGAGAGACGAAAAATTTTCGTCCGTTGACGATGTAGCCGCCCTCCACCTTTTGCGCGGTCGTGCCGAAGCGCCGGCCGCCGACATTGAGGCTGGTATCGGTCTCGCCCTGCTCCACCGGCTCGCTGTGCGGCTGTCCGTAGAATACCCCGTCCTCCACCACCGCGCGGTATTTGGCGGCGCGGAGCGTCTCGTGGCGCTCGCGCTGGGCGGCGGGCATCGCCATGCCGTCGGCGATCTCGCCCATCATCATCATCGTCAGGCAGTGCATGTTGAAGGTGAGCGCCGTCGAGGCGTTGCCCCGCGCGATCTGCTCCGCCACCAGGCAATAGGTTTCGTAATCGGCGCCGAGCCCGCCGTAACGCTCGGGCACGCAGAGGCCGAGAAGTCCTTCGGCGCGGAGATCGGCATAGTCGTCGAAGGGAAAGCTCGCATCGCGGTCGTGAGCGGCGGCGCGCGATGCGAAGCGCTCGCCGGCCAGGCGGCTCGCAAGGTCGATCAGCTCGCGCTGCCGGGGGGAAGGCTGGAGATTCATCGCATGGCTCGCTGCGCTGACCACGTTTGCGCCAGTAAGCCACCCCACGCAACCCGACTTCAAGCCCGGCGGGTCTCCGTGCCGTTGTGCAACAGCCGCGTTCCCAGGGATCCCCGAACGCGTTAGCCTGCCGCGGCAAACCGGCGACCGTCGTCGTCCCGGCGAGGAGGCAAGGATGCCATTCATCGCGGCGAATGGCCTGACCGAGGCCGGCACCAGCAAAACCGTCACGGCCGGCGGCATGACCGTCCATTACCACGATCTGGGCGCCGGGGAGCCGGTGCTGTTCCTCCACTCTTACGGGCCGGGCACCACCGCGTGGATCACCTTTCACAAGGTTGTCGGCGCGCTGTCGCAGCATTACCGCTGCATTCTCATGGATATGCCGAACTTCTCGAAGACCGGCCCGATCGTCTATCGCGAAGGCGTGCACTCGCTGCAGGCGCGGACCGCTGTGGCTCTGCTCGACGCGCTCGGCATCGACAAGGCGCGCTGGGTCGGCAACTCGCAGGGTGGGCAGTCGGCAATGGTCGCGGCCATCAACCATCCCGACCGCGTCACGCGGTTTGTCATGGGCGGATCGCATATCGGCACCGGCGGCGACCGCTATCTGATGGCCAATCGCCCATCCGAAGGAGCCCACACGACGCTCCGCACGATCGCCGACCCCAGCCGCGAAAACATCCGCCTCTACCTGCGCACGCATATCGACGACGAGAGCCTGGTGAGCGACGAGCTGGTGGACTACATCCACCATGCGCATACCTGGTCGCCCGAGTTCATGGCTGCGCGGGCGCAATCGGAGAGCCTGCCGCACGACTACACGCCCGGTCTTGCCGGCATCAAGGCGCCGGTTCTGCTGATTCACGGGCGCTACGACCGGATGGTACCCTTCGAGGTCTCGATCGCTATCCTCAACCACATCGCCGATTCACGGCTCGTGCTGCTCAACAATTGCGGCCACTGGCCGCCTTTCGAGAAGCCGGAAGAATGGATCGCCCAGGTCCTTGCCTTCCTGCGCGGCTATTGAGCGCGACGGCTAGAGGAAGACGCTGAGGTTCTTGTCGAGGAGGACGTTGGCGTCGAGGACGATCGTGCGGCGCGCGATCTTCCATGCGCCATCAACCTGGCGCAGCACATCCTCGCGGCAACCGGAAAGGAGCTGGTGATCGGTTTCCAGGTGCGAGCGGTACACCAGAAACGCGGTTCTCGCCGCGACCTCGCCATTTTCTGACGGCTTCGCTTCGAGATTACCGATCAGGTGACGGGTCCGCGACGGCGGGTCTTCGGCCCAGGCCATGTTGGTCGCGAGGCGCGCCACGCGCATTTCGAGATAGCGTTTGTCCTCTTCGAGGATCGCGAGATCGCCGAGCGAGGTCACCTCGCGATGCAATTCCCGGCGCAACACATTCTTCCGACGCGGCATGAAATAGAGCAGGTCGTCGGTGAAGAGGGCGAGCCAGTCGTCGAACTTGCGTTCGTCGAGCAGCCACGCCTCGCGGATGTAGAATTGCATCAGCTCGAACCACAAAGCCTGTGGTGTACCTTTCGTCTTCATTGGCCGGCCGCGCTAGCCGTGCATCGTCGCGGTGCCGTCGAAGCGGGCGTTGAGCGGGTCGAGCGGGATGTCGGCCCAGCTTTCCGCGTTCATGAACTCTTCCCAGCGCCGGTAAAAAAGCCGCTGGTTGTTTTCCGAGATGTAGCGCTCGGAGAGCAACCCCGGATAATCCGGGTGAGGCCCGGCATGACCCAGCCCCATCGACATATCCTGCGGGTGCCGGCGCCGCAGACGACTTGTGCTCGCCTCCGTGACCTGTCGCCAGTTGTCGACATCGTCCTGCTCGAAGAGGCCCGCGGCGCCGTTGTTCGCCTGGCTGCCGATGCGGATGATACGCTTCAATTCCTCCGGAGCGTCCCGCTCCACCAGGACGAAATGCCAGAACTCGGTCTTGAGTGGGCCTCGCGGCAGGGCCAGCCGCAGCCCGAGTACACCGTTCGGGAAGATCGAATGATTGGCGAGCTGCACGCGGCGCGCGCGGAGCGTGCCGAGCCGCCGCTCAATTTCCGGCATGGTCGCGTCGTGGTATTCCTGGAACAGCCGCATCACGTCTTTCGAGACACCATGCACGTAGCGCGGGGCGTTGTCGTCGGCGTCGCGGAAGGTGATTGAGTGCCCGTTGACAAAGGCGTGCCGGTTGGGGCTCGCGAACTGGTCCTCGTGCGACAAAGGCGGGCGGCCGAGAAAGCGGGTCTGGACGCGGGCGCTGGAAAGATGGCTGGTCGGGACGTGATAATTGTCCGAGCAATTGTCGACCAGCGTCTTCCAATTGACCGGCTCCAGCCACTTCATCGGGCCGAGCGCCTGCATCCCGCAATCCCGCCGATTGAACACGGTGTCGAGATACCAGCGCGCATCGCCCAGGTACGCTTCAAGGCTCGGGGCATCCTTGGCCCAGGTCGCGAAGACGATGCCGGCGTACGTCTCCAGGCGCGCCTCGATCAGACCGAGGGACGGCTTGTCGAGCGCATCGTAATAAGCTTCGCTCTCACCGGGCACGTGTTCGAGCGCACCGTCGTTGCCGTAGGTCCAGCCGTGATAGGTGCACATAAAGCGCTTGGCGTTGCCGTCATCGCAGCGCACGACCCGGTTGCCGCGGTGGCGACACATGTTCAGCAAGGCATGCAACCGCCCCTGTCCGTCGCGGGTCAGGATGACCGGGTCCTCGCCCATGTAAGTGTGGAAGAAATCGTCGTGATTCGGGACCAGGCTCTCGTGCCCGATCATCAGCCAGGCACGCCCAAAAATCCGCTCCATCTCGTCGTCGTAGACCGATTGCTCGCTGAAGATGCGACGGTCGATCTTGCCGGTGGCGGCGTCGATGATGGCGTATTTCGGAATCGCGGCCATACCTGGGTTCTCCCTATGGCTTTTCATCATAGCAAGAGCCGGCGGGATCATTATCGCGGTTTCCGAGGATATACTGGCCTAGGATTATCGGGGCGGACATGCATCCGCCAGGTCTTTGTGTGGGTGAGCGTCGCGGGAATCGGCACACCGGCGGCGCGATCGGGCGGCGGCGCGGCTTTCGAGCCGTTGGTCAGCGTCGTGATCCCCGTCTACAACCGCGCGCATCTGGCCGCCCGCGCCATCTCATCTGTCCTGGCCCAAAGCTATCGGCGCGGCGCGGCGGCAGCCCGCAACACCGGCGTCGCGGCCGCGGAGGGCGAGTTCGTCGTGGCGTTCCTTGATTCGGACGAT
Source organism: Allostellaceae bacterium (assembly GCA_035504235.1). Lineage (GTDB taxonomy): Bacteria > Pseudomonadota > Alphaproteobacteria > ATCC43930 > CGMCC-115725 > DATARH01. The sequence continues at coordinate 38,887 of DATJSH010000083.1, forward strand.
ACCTGGTACCCCGAGAATCTGGCCGTTTAGGTAACAGCGATGCGCGACCATCCCCCGAGGTCGCGGGCCATGTCTGCGCTTACGACTGCATCAAGTCCGGATATAGCCCACGTCAGATCGCGCCCAATTGGATCACCCAGCCGTTTCAGCGCGCGGTGTTGTTCGGCTGCACCGGTGGTCCTGGAAGCGCGCTCCTTTGCCGTCGCGCCGCGCGCGGTCTTTACCGAAATCGGGCCGCTCAACGAACAGCAAGGTGGCGCTTTCTACCGGCGTCTCGGGGAGTACGTCGCAGGCGACCAGGTGGCCACCAAAGCGCTTGGAAACGTCGATTGCGCCCGGCGACGTTGATCGCGTCTGGGTGATCATTATCTCGGTAGAGACTGATCTTTTCCGGCACTGGATAGGAACCAAAAGTCGGCATGCTTTCCAATTTTGATTAAGAACAAGATCAAGAATATGAGTGTCATGATGCTGACAAGCATGTAGCTCATAAGGGTGCCAATCGCCAGCTGGCTCGGAGCAAGCATGGGGTCAATCGAAGCGCATGCGAGGATCAGAATGGCCACGATGACTAGATGCCACGCTTCGTTCCAATGCTCCGCGATGCCCCCGGTAATAAAGTACGCCAGGCACGACATTACGAGCAGCACAATTGGCAACATCAAATGCGGCCATGCGAATGCATCCTTTGCGGTGAATAATAGAAGCTGCTGATCTATTTTCTGCTGCATTCCCCGAAAAATTATCCGGGGATGTTGCCACACAACCCGAAATACGATCCTTCTGGCCAAGGCGTCGTAATCACCTGCGGTGCCGTTGTACACAAAATATCCATTGTCGCAATCGTAATTATTTGGATTCTTAATCTCATGGATCTTTATGTAAAAATTCACTGCCGCACAAGCCATCTCATCCGAATAAGCATATTTGTTATATAAACTCGAATCCAGGCCTGTAAATTCGCTAAATAGCTGCTGGCTAGGATTGAGAAGTCCGTTTAGTACGTCGTCCCAAACCGGATGATGTCCAAGGTCGTGCTCATAGGAAGTGCCCGCAACGCTGATCTCGCGCTGCTGAAAAACAAATAGCGCGAGAATCAGGGCGGCGGTGGGCCAGAGCTGAACGCCCAGGGTAAGCCATCCTGGTCTCCCCTTGTTTCGGCCGTTTCGCAAGAGCGCGCAGAAAAACGCAACGGGCGTTATCGCGGCCACCACTCCAACTTCCCATACAGCTTCGAACCGAGACATGGTAACAAAGGCAAGCAATACTGCCTGAAAACTCGTCATCGCGATTGAACGAACCCCGATTTTCGTTGGCTTTACAAGCCGTGCCACAAGGTGCAGCGTTGGAAGCAATGCCAATCCGGTAAATGTCCTGCTGTTCGCGATAGATGCGATCGGAGGCCCCCATATAACGCAATAAGTCATTATGAAGAGGTGAATTGCTAGGTATTCCGCAAGAATAAATAGCATGAATCGCGAATAAATAAACTCCATGACGAATGCGATAACAGAAACTGAAAGCAAAAGAAAATAAAAGTCAAACAGCGACGAAACCCTCGGGCCGAACAAACGAAAGCTCAGGGCGAAATAGTCTGCACAGCCAAGGTCGTTGCCCCTAATTTCCTGAGCAGGCTTGGACGGATCGAGCGGCATTGCCAACGCTTGTTGAATAGTCTGGTCGATGCCGGCCGTATCGCGAAAAAGCGCTGTGCGGCGTGTTGCATCCTGATCGGCGGCAGTGTCATTGTCGGTATGCGATGTAAAACCCCTTCGCGACTAACAGATCGTCGATCGAGCCATAGGCCCGATAGCCGAAAAGTGGGGGATCTCGATAGATAGATAGCGCAACCGCGAGCGTCTGACGCAAGCGATACATAGGATAAAAAAGAGTCTGCCGCTGTCCCGTGCCGACGCCGACCGCAAAGTTCAATAAGAACGCTACGGCAATCATAATAAGCAGCAATGCCGGCGTGCGGCGAATACGCCAAATAACATGCGACCATTCAAAAGATCGCATCGCGACGCGCTATCGCTGCCGGTTGTAGAACTGTTGTCCCACATTTTTTGCCCGGTCTACACCGAAAGAACGGGTCATCGGAGAGAACCTACTAATGCTGGAGATCGCTTCGTGGTGGCAGTAGACCGTTGCTGAGGCATTGCTGCATCTCCTGGTCCCGCCTTGCATTGTCCTCCGGCGTATGATCCGGAAATTTTTTTAAAGCCACGGCGGCGCATTTGTCTGAGGCCGCCCATTTGTTCATCATCTGCTGGCCGTAGGCGGTATAGGCGACGGCCTCAAGCGGCAAAAGTAGAACAGCGAGCGCTGCAAGGAGCATGACTAGGCGCATGTCTAATCCGTTCTGAAGCAAATTCTCCTAACGGCGAGCGCAGGTAATTGCCAGCGAGGACGGCCTTTTGCGAGGCTACGTTGCTTGCCCGGGCAATCGGTAGAGGCTCGCGTGCCCGTTGTGCCGCTCCGCCCAGTGCCATCTAAATATGACACCTCACATTTCCCCCGACGATCTTTTTGAGGGCGCCCCTGGATGTATGGCTTCCCATAGCCAACCGGAAAGCTCAAGGGCCTGCAATCCTAGCCAAGCTCGATCTCGATCGTCATGCTCGCGCAACGGCTCGGTAGCCGTTGCGGTGGTCGCCGTGCATCGCTCCGCGTTGCTAGGTAAGCAAGCGGCGCGCAGAGAGCGAGGGTAAGCCCCAAGGTTATCAGCCTCCAGGGGGTCGGGGCCTTATTCAGCGTGCGCTCAAACAGGCGGGCGGCGTGAACGCCAAACCAGGAACCGGAAAAGCTGATGCGCGAGCATCCAAACAGCGGAAACGCGACGCGGGCGAACTTAAAGGTGCATGCATCTAGCGAGAGTTCGGCGCTGTTCTGATGGAAAACGACGATCCGGGCTCGCTCGGTGAGAAGCGGGCGAACATTGTCAAGCAGACTACGCAACTTAAGCAAATCGTCCATCGACAGGTCGCAGACGCAAAGCCCGAACTTGCGCTCCTCGCCGATCATTTCGCGGTACTGATGAGCGCTCGCCATGCGCGGGGTTATAGTTAGCTTTCGCGCTTCGAGATCCCGCACCAAAATGGAGCTAAGCGTCCCGCGGGACGAAATGAGCAGAATGTCGCTTACCTCGCCCGCCGCAATAATCGCTGTCCGCGCGGGCCTCAGCATGGCGTGGTAGGGGTGCAGCACCGTCGTTCGCGGCATCTGCCCGAACACCCGGTAGTACCAGGCCGCCAACCGGCCGCTCCTGGAAATTCTTTCTGTCTGTATAGACCGCCCAGCGACCTGTATAGACCGCCCAGCGACGGAAATTCCGGCTGACGGTTCTGCCCTGGTAGCGTTGCCCTCCCGAGGTTTCCCGGCAGCGTCGGCACAGCGATCGTTCACCGCCCGTTCTAGTTCCGCAGTAAGCTCGGCGCGTCGAAGCTCAAGTGCAGCGAGTTCATCCATCACGCCGCGCGCTTCGCGTTCTATGGCGTCCCCTTGCGCCGCAGCCGCGTCCTCGACCGCGTGTCGCCGCTTGCGATATTCGAGATCCAACTCCGCAAACTGCAACTCGGCCCGACGGCGATGCGATGCCGCTTGCGCCTGGATCTCATCCCGGGTAGCGCTCGCTTCACGAATGCGCGAGTTGAGCCGCGCGATTTCGCGATGACGAGCCGCCGCCTCCGGATCTTGACGCAGCAATTCCGCAAGAGCCTGTTCACGCATCTCCCGCCGTTCGTAGCGTGCGGCTTGGTTGGCGAGAAACTGTGGGAAAACCGGCGCCCAGAATGGATGGTTGCGGTAGCTGATGGGCGGCGATAATCGCGCATAAACCTGGTCGACGAACTCGCCGAGCGCCGCTTTCCCGTCCTCCAGGCTCGCAGGCAGATCGCCCGAATGCAGGACCAATGTATGCCGGCCGTAATCATGATGATCTTTAGTAGTGAAAGACGACAGATCGGCGGCGATCTCTTCAACGTCCGGCCAGCCGAGGTGCAGCAAGTCGGCGAACGTACCTTCGGTGCGCAGTTCGGCCATCAGGAAGTCGTCGGAATCGCCGAGCACGCAAGGCGTTGCTGTCGGGCAATACTCCGAGATCACGCCGTAATCCCAAAAAGTCGGCATTTCGGTCAACATCCGCTCGGGGCGCATATAGATGACAGCAATCGGAAGTTGCCGGCCGACCAGGGTCCGGTCGTCGACAAACCAGTAAAACTGATCATACCGGTGGATGCGAAAGAGCTGCTGATTGACCGTCTTTGCCCGTATCGTGTTGTGCCGGTGGGCGATGATCATCGCCGCCATCTCGCGATGCGGCACAGCCAGCGTGTGCTCCGCCGGATCGTAGCGGGCGCGCAGCTGGTCGACCGTATCTTCCTGGACCATGCAGTAGCTCGGCGAGACCACGAGCCGCTCACCGCGCAAGATCATCTCTGCGAGCTTGGCGTAGGAGCCATCGGCAACGATGAAGTCAGCGTTGAGAAAAACGAGGTGCGCTCCGACCATGTCAGGGCCGAGATCGATAAAACCGCGCACCAGCGCGTAGGTTAGCGTGATGCCGTACCAGTTCGACAACAAATCGTCGACGGGGACGAGGCGCACATCGCAATAGCGCAACATCTGATGGATCACTGGTGCGCGAGCGATCAGATCGAACAGCCGCGCTTCGGTGACAATGATCAGCTCGCTATCGAAATGCCGCACGAAAGCCGGGATGTTGCCGGGTGCGAGCAGCGCTGGGATCGTCAGGGAGAGAAGATCGGCGATATAGCGATCGCCCCACGCCATCGTGATGATGCGCGCTGCCTCTCGGGTCTCGGCACGCGGCGCCAAGCCGCTCGAGACATCGGCTTGACGGCGCCGAAAAAGCCTTAGCGCGCCCGCCGGCAGGCTGATCTCCTCGATCGCCGAGATATACTCTTCGATTCTCATCGCTCCCCCATGCGAACCGTCGAACTCATATCCTGCACGAGGCAATTTGGAGGACGCGGCGCAGGAATCGGCAGTATCGGCATGTCTCGATGGGTTCTATCGCGGCGAGGCCGGGTGAACTAATGTGCGTCTCGATCCAGAGAGCTGATCGGCTAGTGATATCGCCTCCCCGCCGGAAAACCAAGCCATCGCCGTGATTGTCCTATCGAAGAAAATCGCATTGCGTCTGCTCGATAGCGTCGGCTACCGCCTGCTCAAGAAGACGGAATACGAGGCACTTGTGGCCGGCGCCCAACCGGCGCCATCGCTGTGCATCCCGGAGACAGCAGGGTTGTCCGCGGATCGCACGGCGATGCTCCGATCGGCGATGCGCTACCTGAACGATACAAAGATACAAGGCGCTATGTGGCGACCGCCGCGTATTTTGGCATACCGCCAGGATACTCCCTTCAGCAGTTGGCCATCGCGGAGGCACAACGCAGCCTCGTTGAGCCAGCTGCGGGGATTTTCGAGGGGGCCTGCACTGACACAATTCGCGATCGCTACGACGATTGCCACCTCGACGAGTCGGGGCTCCGCAAGCAGGCAGCAGCCTGGGTCGAGGTGCTCACGGCTCGGTAAAGATCAAGACCCCGGCTTGACCGCAACTCGGCAGCTGTAGTCGATGCGGTGCATAAGCAAGCGCTCGCCGGTTTTGGCAAGATATTCGTCCACCGCTTGGCGCTGCCCTTTGTAGTGGCCGTAATCGTCGAGGATGAGGATGCCACCCGGCGACAGCCGCGGATAGAGGTGCGTGAGCGCCACTCGGGTCGACTCATACCAATCCGTGTCGAGACGCAACAGGCAGAGCCGCGCGGGCACGTTCGCCGGCACCGTGTCCTCGACGAGGCCTTTGATGAAATCTAGTTTCTCTGCGGGGTAGCCGGTGGACGCCATGTTCTCGCGGACGTCGTCGAGCTCGGCCATCCCCCAGCCCTTAACCGTCCCCTCTTCCGTTTGCCGACGCCATTCTTCGTAGCCGCTGTTGCCCCACAGATCGACGTCGCGCTCAGGATCGGGCATCGGGTGCCCCTCAAATGTGTCGAACATCATGATGCGACGATCGCTAGTGCCGGAGCCTAGCAGCGACGTGGCCATCATCATGCAGCTGCCGCCGCGCCAAACGCCGCATTCCGCAAGATCGCCCGGCACTTCGGCGGCAACAATATGCTCGACACATTTATGCAGGCTGTAGAGACGCTCGACCGAGGTCATGGTGTAGGGCTTGCACCGCTCCAGAAAGTCCCGGAAATTTGGTTCGACATCCTGGAACTCGGCCACCAGACCCTGATGGACCATCAAAATCTGATAATCTAGCGCCGCCTTTTCCTGAAGTTTGAGTTCCTTCGCCACAACCGCCTCAGTCAGCTCATCATTGTGCACCGTCAGCTGATTGTTCTGCACCGCCAGCTGATTGTTCTGCACCGTCAGCTGATTGTTCTGCACCGAGAGTTCGGTAATCCGCTCTTCGAGCCGGCGGACTCGCCGTGGGTCAGGCAGCCAGCGCCCTAGCCGGCGCAACCTTTGGTAATGAGCCTCGGGCAGAGCTTGGTGGACCAGGTCGCTGAGCTTACGCATCAACGGTTTGGGTTATCCGAAATGCCGGCACCCGGCAAGATACCTTGCCGGCGCGACTGAGATATACTGTGATCGCGGCAACAGCCGTCAGTGCCAGGGAGAGGCAGCGGCGCGACTTGGTAAGCGGCAGCGGCGACAACCCAATGTTCGAAATTATCCGTTACACGCTCGCCTTGATCGTCGCCGACACGCATTTGTGGCCGATCGGATTTGTCTGGGCCGGCTGGCAGGCCGTCTTCGCGTTCTATACGCTCAGCGGCTATCTCATGACGCGCGTCTTGAACGAGCGCTACGGTTTCGCCTGGTCGGGCATTGCGGCATTCCTCCTCAATCGCGTTCTCCGCCTATGGCCGGCGTATCTGTTCATTGTAGCGGTGACCTGGGTTGCCGTGCGGTTTTTGCCGCTCGACAGCTTCTTTTTCAGCCTGACGCCGCCGCGCACGGTGCTGGAAAAGGTCACGACGCTCACGGTCCTAGGGCAAGTTGGCTTCGACTTTACATATCTCATTCCCTTGTCGCGCCTCGCGCCAACGTCGTGGTCGCTATCGATCGAGCTGGTTTCCTATTGCCTTTTGGGCCTCTATTTCGCCAGGACGCCGCGCCGTCTGTTTGTGTTTGCCGCCCTCGGGCTGATCGCCATTCTGGGCGCGACAGGCTATTGCGTGGCCGAGCCGTCGATTTATTATGGACCCTACTGTTCGCAAAATCGGTATGGTGTCGTGCAGGCCGGCTTCATCCCGTTTGCAATGGGCGGGCTCGTCTATTTCTATCGCCCGGCGCTGCATAATTTTCTCGCATCCTATGGTCGTTGGCTGGTCGCCGGCCTGCTCGTTGCCGAGGCGAGCGTTGTCGCCAGCGTCTTTTCAAGCGTGACAATCGGCCCGTTTATCGGTGCGCTTGCGATAGCGGCGACCATTGCCTGGCATGGAACCGACTATCGGCCTGGTAGGGCGATAGATTTTATCGGGCGGGCGTCTTATCACCTGTTCATCGGGCATTTGAGCATCGCTGCGATCCTCGTCGTCGGTCTCAAATTCCGGGCAAATGCGTTTCCGGTGTTCGCCGCAAGCCTCATCGTGGCCTTGCTGCTGAGCGGCTTTCTCGTTCCGCTCGAATGGTGGCTCAATGGGTTGCGCGGCCGGCTGTCGCGCTGGGGCGGGCGTAGCGCCAGGCCACCTGCGGGTGCATCGTCCGACCCCGCGTTCGCTGAGGTCGCCGGAGGCGCAACCTTTGGTGAACCAGGTCGCTGAGCCTTGGCATCCGCGGCTTGCGGTTATTTGAAATGGCGGCGCCGGTTCAATCGCCGCGAGCTTCCACCGGACGCGCTTGCCTCCGACGACTCGGGATGGTGGCGTGCCTTACGGGTTGGGGACGAACATTGGGCACGTCGAGCGGGTGGCGTCGGTACGGTCTCGTCTCCCCTCCCTCCGCCGCGATCCGCTACGATGCTAAAGATGCTCTGCTACGCTGGTTGTTGCCCGCCAATTGACAACATCGCCGTCAAGGCGACTTATGGTCTCGATGCGACGGCCGAACATTGGAATTCCATATTCTCGGTGCACTTGGGCGCTGAAGCCGCTCAGCGAATGCCCGGAACTTAGCCGATTTACGAGCGCACACGCTGGCCTTGAGCTCGACCGCGCGCCCACTAAAATGACGGAAGCTTTATAATGGAAAGGCATCTAAGCAGTGCTCTGACAGAGCCCGCACGCGAATCCTTGCGGGGCAAGCGCGTGATGGTAACAGGCGCTTGTGGGACCGTGGGCAAGCAGCTCGTGCAACAGCTCTTAGAACGGTTCGACGTGGGCGAGCTGACCGGCATCGATCACAACGAGAGCGAGTTGGTGTTTCTCGAAGAACAGCACGCTCCTCGCGACAATGTGCGCTTTCTTCTCTGCGACGTGCGCGATGCCGTTGCGCTGATGCGCGAGACACGCCGAATCGACATAATTTTCCATGCTGCTGCTTACAAACACGTCTATGCCTGTGAGCGGTCGCCCCTCGAGGCAGTTCAGACCAACATTCTCGGGGTTCAAAATGTGCTGCAGGCGGCAGTCGAGAATGGCGTGGAGCGGCTTGTCTTCACCAGCTCCGACAAAGCGGTCAATCCAACCAACGTCATGGGAACGTCGAAGCTGATGGGCGAGCGGCTGGTTACCGCCGCCGCCATCCACCCGAACCATTCGGGGGCGACATTCTTATCGACACGCTTCGGCAACGTACTTGGCTCCCGTGGTTCTGTCATTCCGATATTTCGCGACCAGATCCGTAAAGGAGGGCCTGTGACGCTTTCCGATCCGCGCATGACCCGGTTCATCATGTCACTCGACGAAGCGGTGCGGCTGGTCATCGAATCCTCATTATTGGGTGAGCCCGGCGAAGTCCTGATCACAAAGATGCCGGCAATCCGGATCAGTGATCTCGCAAAGATCATGATTCGTGAGTATGCACCGCAATGTGGCCATCGACCGGAAGATGTCGAATTACGCGTTGTCGGTCCAAAGCCCGGGGAAAAACTCTACGAAGAGCTGATGAATGAGGAGGAGACACGGCGGGCGTTTGAACGCGAGCACTATTTCGTGATCCGTCCCGCAATGATGGCTCGTATCGCCAGCGACGGAGTCCCAGGGCCGGAGAACGCCGTTGAGCGGGCTTACAATTCGGCCAACGTGATACCGTTGTCAGGAGACGAACTCGCCGAATTCATGCAGCGAAATCAACTCCTCAGCGAGGAGCGATTAACCCGATGAGGTTCACTTGCGCATCTTGATCCTGGGCGGTGATGGCTACCTCGGTTGGCCAACTGCGATGGCCTTCAGCCAGGCCGGTCATGAGGTCTTCGCGGCCGACAATTATTTGCGGCGTAAGATCGCTGCGGAGACCGCTTCCGAAGCGCTTATGCCCAATCCTTCTTTACCAGAGCGCGCGCAGATCTTTAAGCAGATCACCGGCAGGCAGATCGAGGTAGCCGAGGGCAATTGCTGCGATATGCGTTTCATGGCTGACATCGTTACGCGCTTTCAGCCCGAAGCGATGGTTCATTACGCCGAGCAACCTTCGGCACCGTACTCCATGATGGGGTACGACCAGGCACGTACGACTCTCTCCAATAACCTCGTCGCCACCTTCAATGCGATCTGGTCGGTTGTGCAGCACGCCCCGAGCTGCCACATCATCAAGCTGGGCACGATGGGCGAATACGGCACGCCCAACATCGACATCGAGGAAGGCTGGATCGACATCGAGCATAAAGGTCGGAGCGACAAGTTCTTGTTTCCGCGCCAGGCTGGCAGTCTCTATCACACGACCAAAGTACTCGATACCGACTTACTGTGGTTTTACGTTCGAATCTACGGCTTGAGAGTTACCGATCTTATGCAAGGGCCAGTATATGGCCTCTCAACTGATGAAAGCGATCTCGACGCTCGGCTCATGCCGAACTTCCACTACGATGATATTTTTGGCACGGTCGTGAACCGCTTTCTGGTGCAGGCGGTGGCGGGCGTTCCACTCACGGTTTACGGTAAGGGCGGCCAAACCCGTGGTTACCTCAATCTGCGTGACACCCTGCAATGTGTCGCGCTTGCGGCAGCGAACCCACCAGCCCAAGGCCAACTGCGCATCCTAAATCAGTTTACCGAAACGTTTTCCGTGAACGACCTTGCCGACCGCGTCCGTCGCGTTGGCGTTAGCATGGGGCTTCCGGTCACGGTTCAGCAGATTGATAATCCACGCAGGGAGCTAGAAGAGCATTATTATAATCCGGCTCACTCGGGGCTGCTTGAGCTGGGGCTCAAACCGCATTTCATGACCGACGAGATTCTCACCGCCATGGTCAATGAGGTATGCCTCCATCGCGATCGGGTTGTGATGGACCGGATACTTCCGCGCGTGCGCTGGCGCTAGCATTATGCGTTGGCTCGTCACTGGGGGCTGTGGATTCATCGGCCGCAACCTCGTTCGTCGATTACTCGCGGATGGCGGACATCGCATTCGCATTCTCGACAATTTTTCGGTCGGAACACGCGCCGACCTTGCCGCAGCTATCGGCCCAGAAGCTGACCAAATCGAGTTGATCGAAGGGGACATCCGCGACGAAGCGCAGGCATTTCGTGCCGCGGCTGGTAGCGATGTGGTTGTACATCTTGCGGGCAACACGGGCGTCGGACCGTCTGTCGCCGACCCGCGAACGGATTGCATCGCCAACATCATCGGAACGCTCAATTACCTTGAGGCATGTCGTATGGCCGGCGTAAGCCGGTTCGTTTTCGCGTCGAGCGGCGCAACCGTCGGCGAATGCGAACCGCCCTTGCACGAAGAGCTGCCCGGTCATCCTGTCTCTCCTTATGGAGCGAGCAAGCTCGCAGGCGAGGCCTATTGCTCCGCTTATAAGCGGAGCTTCGGCATTGACACCGTGGGGCTGCGATTTGGTAACTGCTATGGGCCGTTCTCAGGCCACAAAGGCAGCGTCATCGCGAAATTCATTCGCGAGGCGCTTGCCGGCCAGCCATGGGAGATCTACGGCAATGGGAGCCAAACCCGTGACTTCATCTATGTAGACGATGTCATCGATGCCATTAACCGAGCTGCCACGGTTGGGCAGATCGGCGGCGAAATCTTTCAGGTCGCTACTAATATCGAGATCACTATCAGCGAACTGGTCGAGAGGCTCGCCGCAGTGTTCCGCCTGCATGGGATCGAACTGAATTCTCCCGTCCGTACGGCGCCGCGCACCGGCGATGTCAATCGCAATTACTCTGACACCACGAAGGCGCGGCACCGTCTCGATTGGACCGCACAAATAACGCTTCAGGAGGGGCTTAAGCGCACAGTTGCTTGGTTTCTCTTGGAAGACCAGCAACAGTGCCGGCCACCATTTATTAGACCATAAACTACGCGAGTAGAGTGGGTGATAATTTTCCATAAGCATCCAAACATACGAATATTTTTACTTGGTTTTACCGCACTTCTTTTAGTCGGCCTAAGCATGTATAGGAGTTACGCGCTCGGGCAGTATCGTACCATGTACGACAATCCGATCTATCGGTGGAGGGCATCAATAGCGGTTGCCTTGTCGGAGATGCATAAGCCGCCAACGCATGGCTATGTCGCTTACCGCTCCATAAGCGACTACCTTAATCTTCACGGCCTCGGTCTCTTGGATGGAGAGGCCAGCCCGCTCCCGACAGCAGAAGAGCTGCATACACTCATCTACGATCCGACACGGCTGGAAGATTTAATCCGGGCAGCGGCGGCGACCCCTGTAGACCCCGCACTGCCGTCGGTCCCTATCGTGGGAAACGAAAAAGGAGAGGCGGATTTCTACTTTTGGTCGTTCTCACTTTTCGGTATCCATTTGGCTTCGTTATGGAAATTCTATTTCGTTCTTTTGTTCTTCTCGACGACAATATTCTTTTTGACATATTTCCGATCGCAATTATGTCTGTTGTTATTGCTTGTCTATCTAGTTGGTCATTATGCATTAGTGGGACTTGCGTCTGCCCCGTGGGTGCAAACGGTGCACAACAGCCGCTTTTTCCCTGTGCTCGCCTTACTTCCGGCGCTGCATCTCCTATTACTTTTATTGACACGAATGCGCTTTTCGCGGCTGAACGCAGCTTGTGCATTAGCTCAGACTGTTCTTCTGTTCTTTTTGGTTTTCTGTCGATTTCAAGCCATATGGCAGCCAGTCGCCATCATCGTGGTCGGCGTGTTGATGGCTCCCTGGCACTCAATATGGACAGCGTTTCGCCAGCAGCGTCGACTGTCAGAACCGCTTGCTCGGACGATTGTAGCGGTTTGGCCGGCTGCTTTTGTGGCGGCAGGCTTGGCGGGGCTTATCTTATATCAAAACTTCGCCTTGAACCATGACGCCTATAAGACTGAAACAAAAACGCACACGTTCTGGGAACCGATGTTCAGCGGAACAGTCGGTGCTGATCCAGAACTTTGCAAGCTGTACTGCGGCGGCGAAGAACCTTACAGCGACAACCTTGGTTATGTTGCTGTTCTGAATTATCTGCGTCACTACGACAATGCCAAACCGGATATTGCCTACGTTTTTGATGGACAGATACAAATCGACGCCATGAAAGATATGGGCGTATATGACAACTTGCTTCGGCACATCTTCTTTGACATGCTGAAACAGCATCCTTTGCTAGTGCTACGATCAATGTTCTTTGAAAAACTCGATGACCAAGTAGATATATTATATCATGCGAGAATTTTACATTACACCGGCAATAGCATTACGGGTCTTTTGGCGGTAGCTATTGGCTTTCTCATCCTGACTACTGGATTTCCATCATTCCAACGCACCCATGTGGCGGCTGCCGCGCGTTGCGGAGCAATCCTCGCGGTATTTTCCTTAACCACGACCGAAATAATTCCAGATGTTCTGATCTTCGATACGGTGATGTTTTTTACCATGGTTGCGGTGTTGCTGATCGCGTTGACGGTGATCTTTGCGTCAAGAGTTGTGATTCTTGGTGCCAAAGACAGGCTGATGCGCGGATCGCCGGACCGGAGTATCAATCGTTTGAGCTCACAGTAGGCGCCTGATTGGTCGTGTGAGGTTCGATAAACCAAGCGGCGTAGCTGAACACGCTGGTATCGCTGGTACTTTGTGCGAGCCGCACGAAACCGCGCTCCATAAAGACGGTCTCATATACCGGCTTAATATAGATGACGAAACAATCGCGTGGTGCGCGCCGTATTGAGGCAATGATTCGGTCTGCCGTTTCACCAAGTACAGCCGCGTCGAAAGGGTTAAAGAAATAAAATACGGTAGCGCTCTCCGGGATGTCATATTGGCGGGCGTCGATGACTTCGATGCTCCATGCGGGTGTGATCTTGCTGCTCGCTTTATAATGACGGGCAAGATTCTGGCGCGCTACCGCCGCTAGGCTCGGGGACAGTTCGACCCCAATGATCTTCTCAAACGGCAAGTCCGACGCAACGAGGAGGACGCGTCCCATTCCGCAGCCAAAGTCAATGAATGTGCGCCCCCTCCAATCAAACCCGTATTGAGATAATGCCTCGTGTATAAACAGATAGCTCGACGGAAAATAATCCCGCGAGTGGCTACGCGCTTCAGCGTCAACATCAAGCTGCTCTGCCGGTACGATCACTCCAGTATTCGCATGGAACTTTCGCTCGTACCAAAGTTCATAAGCTGCAATAGCCAAGGTGCGCTTCCAACCTCTGTGCGCTGCGGAAGAAATGAATTGGCGCAAAAACCAAAACTTGCTGGTTACTCGCTGAAGCACTATAATCTCGCGGTCTCAGTTAGCTGATTTTTTTGGCAAGGAGCGGGTGAAACTGAGCACCTCTGGTGAAATTCGTTGTGATAACAAGACAGAATATGGTTGCTGGTTCCGGCCTTATTGTCAACGCGGACGACCTCGGCATTCACCCGAGGATCGACGCGGGAATATTCGAGGCTTTTGAGCAAGGCGTGCTTACTTCAGCTACTTTACTGGTTACCACACCGTTCACTGAGAATGCGGCACGAGAAGCCCGTCGTCTTAAGTTGCCGTTAGGGCTTCATTTCTCGCTGACATTAGGACAGGCAGTTGCGTCGCGCGCCGTCGTTCCAGACCTGGTAGATCAAGACAATAATCTGAGCCTATCAGCTGCGAAGCTTATGATGCTCGGGAAACCGAACGGCCGATACCGAGACATCTACCGACAAATATGTTGCGAAATTGACGCCCAGTTTGCGGCTGCTTGCGCGCTCGGGCTGTCACTGTCGCATGTCGATTCGCATCAGCACATTCACACGAATCCCCACATTTTCAGGATGCTCGAGGGTGCTGCAGAACGCTATGGGCTCAAGAGCCTTCGGCTTTCCCGCGAACGGCTCTATGCGTTCGAGGCTCGCACCCATCTTTTCGCGAACTTGAAGAGGCTAAATCCCATAAAAGTTGTCCTGGCGGGCCTCGTCGGACACAAGATCACGCCACGCCTCATAACCCCCGACTACTTTTTTGGCCTGATGTATTCCGGGCAGGTAACGCCGCTCGCGATGGCCCGCTTTCTTGCGCATGTCGGGCGACATGGCGGGGTGTATGAGATAGGGCTTCATCCTGGCCATGCGGCGCCACCCGGCGAAAATGTTTACCCGCAGCCTGGCTACAACGATTTTATCAGCTCGCCACACCGGGAAGCGGAGTTGAGGCTACTCACGAATGCGCAGACGAGGGCATTGATCGACGCACATGGCATACGCCTGATGTCCTATCACGATCTGGCCAACCAGGGCCAAAGGAGTTGAATCCGTCGCGTTGTGGCGGCAAGTTGCTGGCGTATGCCGACGGGTAGGGGTCCCGAAAGCGATGATCGATCTCTCAATAATTGTTCCCATTTACAACGACGCTGACGATCTTTGGTCGATGGCAACCGCCTTGGCTCCCCATATCGATCGGATCGTCGGCGCCCAAAAATGGCAATTTGTGTTGGTGAACAACGGCAGCTCCGACAATTCGCCCCAGGTGGTCCAACGCATTATCGAAATCTGGCCTAACTCAATCAGGATAGACCTGCCTCGGCCTGATTACGGCGAGGCGCTAGCCCAAGGGTTGAGCAACGCTGAGGGCAATTTCGCCTATATCGTCAATGTTGACTTTTGGGACGAGCTGTTTTTGGCTTGGTGCTGGCGCTGCCGCGACGTCTATGACCTAGTGCTCGGCTCTAAGCGAGCGGATCCGTTTCTTAATCATCAGCATAAGTACCGTCGCCTCCTAAGCTGGGCGCTCAACAGCATTCTGCAATTCGCATTTGGTTTCGTGGGCACAGACACGCACGGCCAAAAATTTATTACCCTACCCACTGTTCGACCCATCATTGCACAATGTGTCATGCGCCGGGGCCAGTTCGATACCGAGCTAACCTTGCGCACGATGCGCCAGGGGCTGTGGCTGGCAGAGGTGCCAGTGCCGATCCACGAGTTGCGTCCACCGCGCAACCTCATGGTGATGAAAATTTATCGCAATCTCTGCGATATCGTGCGGCTGAAGCGGGTTATTCGGCTAGTTCCAGCCGGTCATCCCATTCGGTATCACCGCTGGGCGCGCGAAGATATCGAAGGTGGCTCATCCTTGCAGGGTCCGGCGCACATCTTGCTCGAGAAAGCGGCGCAGCGGCACCGGCTCTCCGAGGCGCAACAAGGTGCGGCGGATGCCGGATAGCGCCCCTGCGAGTGGTGAGTGCGGCTCGGAAGAGCAGCCCTCTCGTGAAAAGCCTCATACGATGACGAATGTCCTGCGCACATTCTATGAAGAGAAGTATCGCGACAGCCGAGAACGATCGCGCACCAGCAAACTGTTTACCCTGGAATGTGTTCCCCCGCAGGGCCACCTTCGCGTGCTTGACGTCGGATGCGGAAGCGGGGAAAACTCCCTCGCAATCGCAGCCAAGGGCCATCAGGTCTTTGGTATCGATCTCTCCGAGAATGCGATCGCTAAGTATTGCGGCCATGGTTTCCGTGGACGCACAATGGATATCGAGCAGGGGCTCGACTTTTCGGATGGGTCATTCGATCTAGTCTTTTGCTCTGAAGTGATTGAACATCTCGCCGCTCCGGCACACCTGCTGAACGAGGCATTTCGGGTGCTCGTTCCCGGCGGCCGAATGATCCTATCGACGCCCAATTCTGCCTTTTGGGTCTATCGTGTCCTAGCGGCGTTAGGATGGACTTTAAGCGAACTACAGCACCCTCAGCATTTGCATTTCTTTTCACGGCGAAGTCTTCACCGTCTTCTCAGCGCGACAGGGTTCCACTTGGACGACATGTTTGGGCGAAATATGTATCTTCTTATTCCTACCGTGAATGGCTCGATTGGCGACTTGCTGATTCGATTCGGCATGCAAAAGGAAGAGCGTTTTCGTACGAAAAGCTTCTTTATGCATCTATCCAATCGCTCTCACTTCTGGAACTCACTCTGGGCGGACACGCTGATTGTCGTGGCGAGCAAACCCCTCAGCACGCCGGTATGAGCTGCGAGACCAGTTTGCGCGTTGTCCGTGCCAGCGAAGCTGATCTCGGCGTTTGGCAACGTTTTGTCGATAGCACACCGGCCGCCAGTTGCATGCATCATGCGGGCTGGTTTCACATTCTTCGTGACGCCTATCGCGTCGATCCTCTTTTCCTTTTAGCAATCGATGACGATGGTACAGTTTGTGGCGTTCTTCCAACGTATTTCAGCCGAAGTTTTTTAACGGGCCCCCACCTTTCTACCCTTGAGGATGGGATTCTCGTGAGCTCGCAGAAAGCGACGCAAGCTCTCCTGTCCGAGGCCATCGCGCTGCGCGACTCGCTTGGCGCTCACTATTTACAGGTTCGGGGAGGCCCAACCAGCGCACATAGCCAAAAGACCGTCTGCTATCTGCACACCCTCATTTCCACTGCTCGTCCAGCCGATCAGCTCTGGCAGGCAGTGAAACGTAAAACGCGTTGGGGCATCCGCCAGGCTGAAAAACAGGGAGTCAGCGTGGAGCTGGATCCTGCGCTCGATAGGCTCGATGCGTTCTATGCGGTCTATGCTGCACATATGCGCGATCTCGGCACCCCGGTCATGGGAACCCGCACGTTCAAGGCAATGCGGGAGTTTCTCGGTCCGGAGCGTTTGCGGCTCTACCTGCTCTCGTTAGGGCACCGCCTGATTGGCGGTATGCTGTGCATTATCAATTCTGATCGCTGGACCGATTACTACGCGGTCGCCCGCCATGCGGACGAAGCTGAATTCGCCAATTATCTGCTGTACTGGCATGTCATTCGTGACGCCGCTGCGCATCGCGTCCCTGTGCTTGATCTTGGACGAAGCGCACCCGAGAGCAATCTCCATCTTTTTAAACGAAAATGGGGGGGGCAGGATATCCAAGTCCCTTATCAATTCTACCTTCGCCAAGGTGCGCCGCAGCGCGATTTGGGGCTGCAGGAGATGAAGCAGGCAAAAAGCCTGCCACAACAAGCCTGGTCTCATTTGCCGTTAATCGTAACTAATCACCTGGGACCTTTGTTACGCCGTCAACTTCCTTTCATATGACAACAAAGGCTGACGGGCTTCAACATTCAATTATTCGTCGCTCTATGAGCGTCGTAGTATTCTATGTTAGCGGTCATGCATTTAACTATCTCCTGCTCATTACAACAAATCATATGGTGCAGCCTGACATCTTCGGGTTGTATTATATCTGCATCTCAATGATCAACGTTCTCGTCACCCCTGGGCTGACGGTAGTCTGGTCTTTGGCACAGCATCTATCGGTAGTAGCTGCCATCCATCCTACCGTGGTTGTTGTCGCCGAGTTTTGGCGAAGTTTGCGTAAGCTACTAGCCTTAGGGGGACTTGTTGCCGCGATCGTCGCTAGCGCGCTGTCTCTCTTAGGGCAGCTCATCGGGCTCGATTCGTTGGTAGTCATTCTTTTGATCCCGGTGGTCGCTCTGGCTTCACTGGCGGTCGAGTTCACTCGCGCAGCTTTTCAAGCGCTCCAACGGTTCCATTGGTTCAGCACGAGCTGGGTACTGTGGTGCGCCCTGCAATATGGCTTCGCGATCGCAGGGCTTTTGCTGATCGGCACGGTTTGGGCGGGCCTCCTAGGCCTTTTAATTGCGGCAATAGTTACAGCCGCCGGCGCCTCTTGGGCGCTCGGGCCATCAGAGGCAATGCCACCGATTGGCGAGCGCGCTCCGACAGAGGAGGCCAGCTTGATTGCGGTTAAAGGACTCATTCCCTTAATCGCCGGGTATGGCCTCTATACGCTGCTCGTGAACACTGATGTACTGCTGGCTTACCTCTTACTGCCCCGGGAGCAGGTTGCAGTCTACGTTGCCTCCTCGATTTTGCCCAAGGCCATCGTGACCGCGACCCTGCCAGTGGCCCAAGTCCTGATGCCCGTTGCGATAGCGCGCGCCAGTGCCGCCCAAAGCACGCGTCTTTACGTATTGAAAGCGCTTGCTGCGGCGACGTCACTCGCAGCGGCCGGTGTTCTGGTGCTGAAGTTCGGCGAAGGATACGCGTGCAACAGCCGCTTTGGCTTGCGATACTGCGACAGTGAGCTGATGATGATTTTAGCCGTGGCCGCAGTGCCTCTCTGCGCGCTACGGGTGCTGGTGATCGGCAGCCTGGTTCATGCGCTTAACTGGCGGCCATTGCTGCAATTCGTTGGCGTTGCGCTGGTGGCGCTCCTGGCTTGCTTGTGGCACAGCAGCCCTGAGGCCCTCGCGGTCATCTACGTCTGCATCTGTGCCGGCATCTTGGTGCTTTATGTTGCAGT
>DATJSH010000084.1:0-9281 GCA_035504235.1 Allostellaceae bacterium
TTCATGTCAGCGGCACTCAACGACGACCCATCTGCGAACGCGAACAGCGAACAACCCTGTCATCAATAGTTCATAAAGTCGGCCAAGCGTCCGAGACCGGGCTTTCCACGAATCGTTGGGAAATCCTGCCGTGAATCTCCCACCGTTAACCAAAGGTCAATCCGCAAATCCCTGTCAACCCCGCTTTCGCCTGGGAAATGTCCCACTATCGCCACGGTAGCTTCATCTTTTCACGTCTCTGCCGTGGTAAATAGCGCCTGATACCAGTCAACTGCTAGAATCAGCTTCCTTCGTGCCTTTCGCTCCTCCCGATCAAAGGCATCGTTCCGGTGCATCGAAACAGGCCGATTTGCGACTTGCCCATAGGGGTGCCCGGTGATCGATCTGCCCATCCGGAACGTGCGGATCATCGGCGTCAAACGGGCCACGACGAATTCGCGGCCATGCGAAGGCGGCCGGGAATTCGTGCAATCGAGGATTGATTGATAGACTTGGACAAAGGCCCTTGCCTGACCCGTTCGCCCATTCCTTCGCCATCGAATGGACTCTGAGGTGAGGCTTCCGGCGAACATCCGCGGCAGGTGGCTGCGCATTTGCGAGGGCATCTTTTAGGCAGGTAGAGCTTCTCGCGAAAATCCGGAGCCGATCCGTTCGCAAACTCGTATGTCAAGCTCTCGTGAGAGATGAACGCTGAACTGACGCGCGCCTACGGGGCAATCGCCAGGCGGTGCTCCGGCGTTATCGGGCAAAGGGGTCATCGATATGGATACCGAACGTGCACCCGAACCCCCGCTCCTTTACTCCGTGGAAGAAACCAAGCGGCTCCTGGGGTTGGGCACGACGACGATCTACCAGCTGCTCAAAGATGGCGCTCTCGAACGCGTCAAATGTGGGACGCGCACGCTGATCAAAGGGCCGAGTGTCCGCAGGTTGGCGGAAGAGGGTCACACACCGAAGCTGAAAGCACCGCCGATCCGCCGAGGGCCTCGTCGCCAAGCGAGCAAAGAAGTGTCGCGGGAGCGAGCGTCGTCGTGGCCGAGCTCTGGCGAATGACAATATCCCGAACGGAATACCGCACCAACAGCTGCACAGCGTTGCAGAGTACCAAACTGGCGGCAGGCTGGGAGGCAGCGAATGATGCCGGGAAGTTGTCCCACTCTTAGGATGAGCGGCGGCTGTGGGGTCGGTTGAGCCGACCTTCGCCGGGACGGACCGCAAGGAGCAGGACGCTCCGATCGCGGTCGCTCCCAGATCGACGACTTGAACTGCCGGCATGCGGATTGTGCCTCCCTAAGCCAATTGTTACTCAACCGCGAATAGCAGCGCGACAGCATCGGAGGGGTGCTCGGTATTTGGAAAATAGTAGGCGGTCCCCCGATCCCGGACCGCATTCGCGGCTGATCGGCTAAACGTGCCGGAGGTGGAGATATAGCCCTAACCGACCGGGCCGAATTCCCGGATCCGGGCGCATCTCGAACAAATCTATCGTCCATCGTTGCCGGTGGCTGATGCCGAGCGCTACGGCTTTCTCTACCTCGCCCTTGAGGCGGGTCCGTGGGGTCAGGAGCGGGGAGGCTCTTCGATTCGTTGCGTCGTTACCCGCCAACTCGACATTTTGCTCGGGCGCTCCACGGCCCCTCTTCGACCGCGCGTGATAGCGGCGACCCCAACCCCGCATCCGTTCAGGACGGCATCTGTACCGGCCCTATCGGAGGGGGACAACTTGTGGGACAGCTGCCCAGATAGCCTCCAAAGGCGCGGATTTCTTGCGACTTGGTCGGACGCCCCCTCCGCCAATAAATCCCCATTTATCTCGTGATAACAATACGTTTAGAGGGCAGCGCGTTCGCAGCCCCATGTGAGGCTCCTAGCGGACAGAGAACATGCCGGAGGTCGATCTGCACGGCCGGTTTGGATGCCTCATCCGACGGCTGCGGCGACGGCTCGCCGCCGAGCTGTTCGCGCTCACCGTTGCCCTCGAGGACGCACCGCCAGCGGCCTACCATTCCGTTGCGACCTGATGCCAATAGCGCCCGATAGAAATGGCCGCCTAACGGCGGATGCGGTTGACCGCCAGGTTCCGCCCGGCAGTTTCATAGGCTCACGACCTCGGCTTTGTACTTGCGGGCCAGTTCGCGCACCGTGTGCCACGTCTTTGGGCGGCCGCCGAGATTGCCGCATTGGCCCTTGACGAACCTCATGATCGCCTAATATCGCCCTGTTCTGAGCTGCCATCGATCCTGATCAGCGCGCCTGCGGTCCGGGCGAATGTCTTGCCATCGCGTGCCGCCATGACAACCTCCTTTTGCAGGAATGTCCTCTCGGGATCGGGCGGGCATGTAAAAAAGCATATTCGACAGCCCAGCGCCGGGGTCGGGACTCCCATTCGGCGCATCAGCGAAGATCTGACATGCCGATGCTCCGGTAGCGTCCGCCGGCAAACACCCGAGTGGCGGGATTGCGTTCCGCCGCCGCAAATCTTATATCTTTGCGGTCGGTCCACCGACTATGGCGATACACGGCTTACGGAATAGGCGTTGCGGACCCGGGGGCAGTACCCGGCGCCTCCACCAACCCTGATCCTTGAGGGGGCGAACCAGGCTCGACGCGCGTGGCAAAGGTAAGATCCGTCGCCCGGCATGATACCACCGTTATCGGGTCAAAATCTAAGTGCGAACGACAACTTCGCAACAGAGGCGCTTGCGGCCTAACCCTTAACAGGGTGAAAGCTTAGAGCAAATCGCGGTCCGAGGGGCACCGGGCAACAGAAGCCCCTCACTCGCCGTCATCGCCTTGAGTCCAGCAAGCGAGCGCTCCCATGGCCCAGGATCTCTTCCAATATGAAAAAATGGTCGAGACCGCGCTGCGCGGGGTGGTTCGCGAAGCGCTGAGCCGCGTGGCCCGCGACGGTTTGCGCGGTGGTCATCATTTTTACATCACCTTTCGCACGACCGCGCCAGGAGTGGTGTTGCCGCCGCAATTGTTGGCAAAATTCCCCGAGGAAATGACGATCGTCTTGCAGCATCAGTTCTGGGGTCTCGCGATCGGCGAGCACGCCTTTTCGGTAACCTTGAGTTTTTCGAGCCGGATGGAGCAGTTGACGATCCCGTTTGCCGCGATTACCGCTTTTGCCGATCCCTCGGTCAAATTCGGCCTGCAATTCCAAATGCCGGCGGCGACGCCCACCGAGCCGTCCGAGGTCGTCTCATCAGCGACGCCGGCCGCTGCCCTGCCCCTCGGCGAGAAAAAAGAGGGTGAGCGGCAGGAGGCCGAAATCGTCACCCTCGATCGGTTCCGCAAACGCTAAGGCTTACTTGACGCAGGGCCGCAAACGGCGATCCTGGAGCCGGATTCGATCGCGGAGCCAGCATGAGCGATTTCGCTTACCATGAGCTTTTCCCGCTAGGCGCGGACGAGGCGCCCTACCGAAAGCTGACCGGCGACTGTGTCGCGACCGGCAGTTTCGAGGGACGGACGATTGTCAAAATCGAGCCCGAGGCGCTGACCCTGCTTGCGGCTCAGGCCTTTGTTGATTCGGCGCATCTGCTGCGCCCCGGTCATCTGGCGTCGCTGCGTGCGATCCTCGACGACCCAGAGGCCTCGTCAAACGACAAGTTTGTTGCCTTCGATCTTCTCAAGAACGCCAACATCGCCGCCGGCAAGGTCTTGCCGATGTGTCAGGACACCGGCACCGCGATCGTGATGGGCAAAAAAGGTCAGCAGGTGTGGACCGAGGGCGATGATGCGGCGGCGATCTCGGCCGGCATCCGTCGGACTTACACCGAAACCAATCTGCGCTACAGCCAACTCGCTCCGCTGTCGATGTACGAGGAGGTCAACACCGGCGACAATCTGCCGGCGCAGATCGACCTCTTTGCCGAACCCGGCGACCAGTACAAGTTCCTGTTCATTGCCAAGGGCGGCGGCTCGGCCAACAAGAGTTTTCTGTATCAGCAATCAAAAGCGGTGCTGAACCCGAAATCATTGCTCAAATTCCTTGACGGAAACATCCGCACGCTCGGCACCGCCGCCTGCCCGCCCTATCATCTGGCAATTGTAATCGGCGGCACCTCGGCCGAGATGAACCTGAAGACGGTCAAGCTCGCCAGCTGCCGCTATCTCGACAGCCTACCGGCGCAGGGCAGCCGACACGGAAACGCCTATCGCGACCGCGGCTTTGAGCAAGAGGTGCTGGAGCTGACGCGCCGGCTCGGCATCGGCGCGCAGTTCGGCGGCAAATATTTCTGCCACGACGTGCGGGTGATCCGCCTGCCGCGGCACGGCGCCAGCCTGCCAATAGGGATCGGCGTCTCCTGCGCGGCCGACCGTCAGATCCTTGGCAAAATCACTGCGGATGGTGTTTTTCTCGAAGAACTCGAAACCAACCCGGCGCGCTTTCTGCCCGATATCGACGAGGCGACACTCGGCGGCGAGGTCGTGTCGATCGATCTCAACCAGCCGATGGCCGAGATCCGCCGCACCTTGTCGCGATATCCGATCAAGACCCGGCTCAGCCTGACCGGGCCCCTGGTCGTCGCGCGCGACATCGCTCACGCAAAATTGCAGGAGCGTCTCGATCGCGGCGAAGGTCTGCCCGAATATGCTAAAAATCACCCGATCTATTATGCCGGGCCGGCCAAGACGCCAGCGGGCTATGCTTCGGGGTCGTTCGGGCCGACCACCGCTGGCCGGATGGACAGCTATGTCGAAGCGTTCATGGCGGCGGGCGGTAGCTTTGTCACGCTCGCCAAGGGCAACCGCGGCGCCGAAGTCCGCGACGCCTGCCGCAGACATGGCGGGTTTTATCTCGGGTCAATCGGCGGACCGGCTGCGCGGCTCGCCCGCGACTGCATCCGCAAGGTCGAGGTCCTGGAATATCCCGAACTCGGCATGGAAGCAGTCTGGCGGATCGAGGTCGAAAATTTTCCTGCCTTTATCGTGGTGGACGACAAGGGCAACGACTTTTTTGCCGCTTTGACTTGACGCGCCTCGGCGGCGGACCCGATGCGGAGGCGTCCCGATTGGCGCCGGATGACCTGCTGGACGCGCTTATCCGCGGTGAGCGAGGGGCATGGGAGGCATTTGTCAGGCGATACGCCGGTCTTGTCGTCGCCGCGGTGCGCGGGGTTGCGCGCGAGGCGGCCGAGGTCGAAGACCTGACCCAGGAGGTGTTTCTGCGGTTGTGCCGCAATGATTTTCGTCTGTTGCGCAGTTACGATCCGGCACGCGCCGGCTTGTCGACCTGGATCACGATTGTCGCCCGCAGCACCGCGCGGGACGCTTTGCGGCGTCACCGGCCCGTCATCGTGCCGATCGATGCAGTGCCCGAAACCCAGCTTTCGGTCGATGCCGTCGAACCCATCCGCAAGCTGAAGCTCCCCGAGGCGCTGCTGTCGCCGCGCCAGCGCGAGATTCTCGCTATGCTCTACGACCAGGATATGGAAGTCGCTGAGATCGCAGCGCTCCTCGGCATCGACCCGCAAACCGTGCGCAGCGCCCATCACAAGGCGATGATCAAATTGCGTGCCTATTTCAAGGCGGAAGCGCAATGAACATTCGAACCACAAGGTTGCGGGGATGCCGGCAAGGTGGCTTGCCTAACATGCCCAAAGAGCGGTGCGATGACCCGAGCTAACGACGCAATCGAAGGACCGGCGGATTTCGAGGCCGGTCGCACCTTATGGCAGCGCTGCCGCAAGACCGAGGCGCCGGAAAGCGAACCCGAGCGCTTTCTCGACCTTGCTGCATTGGCGGATGGCACCCTCGAGGACGAGGAGCATGACCGCGTCGTTGCCCGGCTCACGGGTGACTCGACCGCACTCTCCGACGTCGCCGCGGCGCGAGCGCTTTCCGTCGGCGGCATTGCAATGCCGAGCGGGATCGAGCCGATCATCGAACGGGCTGTCGCGATCCTCGAACCGCCAGCAGCATCCAACCGCGTCGTTGCATTGGCGCCGTCATCAGGGCGAGCCGTCCTTCAGATCGTCGCGCAATGGGGCAGCCTGGCGGCGGCGATCGCGTTTGCCAGCTGGCTTGGATTTGCGATGGGCAGCGGCGCATCGCTGACGCTGATCCAGCCGGGTCAACCGAGCCAGATCGGCGATGACAGCTTTCTGCCTGAACTCCTCGACCCGGCGACCGGCTTTCTGCGCGACCTTGGCACCGGCCAGCAGACATGATGCTTGCCGAACCGGCCGTGCATAGCGCCACCCGCCAGCATTGGTGGAAGGTCCTGCTGGCGCTGTCGCTGGCATTGAACCTGTTCTTTGTCATCGGCGCGCTGTGGATACACGTTCATCATCGGCACCCGCTGGTAATGGCCCCCGCAGACCGGCTCGAACAGATGGCCAGCGAGATCGGATTGAACCCCGAGCAAAAAGTGGCCTTCGCACATTACTCGCAGACCATGCGTGACCGCTTGCAGGCCTTGCACGATGCGGTACAACCACTGATTAGCGCTGCCTGGTCGGAGGTCGCCAAAACGCGCGCCGACGAAGCCAAGGTCATGCAGTACTTCGACCAGGCCGACGCGCAGCGCCGTAGCTTCACACGCGATCTGACGACGAGGACGTTGTCGTTTCTCGCGACGCTGTCGCCCGAGCAGCGCGCTAAATTCGTCCAGATCGCGCGCCATGGCCCGCGTCCATGGTCGCCGCCCCACGATCATGATCACGATGGCGACCACTAGACCGTGATCGGATCGCGGCGCTGCGATCCGATCTAGGAAGCTTGCTCTTAGTGGCCGATCGCCGGGCGGCGGCCGCGGTTATTTCGTCCCGAACAGACGGTCGCCGGCATCGCCGAGGCCGGGCAGAATATAGCCATGGGCGTCGAGGCAGCGGTCGAGTGCTGCGGCGACAATCGCGACGTCGGGAAAGACGCTCAGCACCGTGTCCACTCCTTCGGGAGCGGCAACCAGACAGACAAATTTGATCGAGCGCGCGTGGAGTTCGACCAGGCGGGAGATTGCCGCCACCGCGGAATTGCCGGTCGCCAGCATCGGATCGACCACGATGACATCACGCTCGGCCAGATCCTCAGGCAATTTCAGATAATATTCGACCGCCTGCAGAGTGCGTGGCTCGCGATAAATCCCGATATGGCCGACCCGCGCTGACGGCAGCAGATCAAGCATGCCGTCAAGAATTCCGTTACCGGCGCGCAGGATCGAGACCAGGCAGAGCTTCTTGCCCGACAACAGCGGGAAGCTGCCGCGCTCAAGTGGCGTCTCGATTGCAGCCGGTTCGAGCGGCAGATCGCGTGTTGCTTCATAGGCAAGCAACAGGCTGGTCTCGCGCAGCAGCCGCCGGAACTCCGCGGTCGAGGTCTCGCGATCGCGCATCAACGTCAGTTTGTGTTGGATCAGCGGATGATCGACGACGATCAAGCCCGCTCGCGGCTGCTGCACCTGGACCTGGCTCATTCCCACCACCCGTCCTCCTCCTAGACCATGATCGTATCGGATGGAAGCGCTTGGCGCTGCGATCCGACACGTGAATCAGGGTCTCGCCCTTGGAATCGAGGTTCACGTACGAAATGGAAGCTCTGTTGCCATTCATGCGATCCTCTAGAACAAAGTGCCGTCGCTGACGATCGTGATTGGTGGGGTGCCATCCGGCCGTCGCTCGAGAGCGATGTCTCGGCCCGCCGCCCAGCTGCCGCCTTCGAGCACGCAAGCGAGCGGGAATTCCTGCGCGCTCTTGCCGAGGCGGGCGCGTACCGCAGGCGCCAACCGATCGAGCAATGCCACGGTCAACGCCCGCCATTCGACCACAGCTTCGCTCGTCGCGGCGAGTGGACGGGACAGCAGGTGCGGATCGCGCGGTCTGATGACGCCGCAATCGAGAAACAGGCCGCCGTTACGGTATTCGGCAAGCCCGGTCAATCGATCAAGCCCGGAGACCTGCATATCTGCGGCCTCGAGCGGCTCGACCAGCGAATAGGCAAGCCATTGCGAGAGCTTGTGGAACGGGACGAAACCGTCGCGCGACACGGCGCTATGCCGTCCGCAATCGCCGAGCGGCACGCCACCGAGGCTGAACCGTGCCGGCCAGATCGGCGCCAAAGCCAGCAGCAAGGTGCTCAGGATCTCCGCTGCCGGCAGGTCTTTGCCCCGAGCACGCCAATAGTCGAAGAGGTGACCCGGCCGGGCCGGCGTGCCAAATCGTCCCGGATCGGCAGCGCAGCACTCGCCCAACCGGCGCAGCAAAGCAGCCCGGTTGTCGATCCCGAGCAGCCGGTTCCCCGGGTCATGCTGAAACGCGGCGGCCAGAGATCGCGGCCTGATATCCGCCAGTGCGGCCGCGTCTGCCCGCCACGGCGCCTTTGGGTCGACGGCGAACCGCCCCTGCTGCATTGCCCGCAGGCTCGCCACTGCCAGCCCCTCGGAACGTCCCCAAATCTGCCCGGTCTCAGCCTCGCGGTAGCGCCATCCCTGCCCCGCCCCGGCGTCGAGCAATACCGAGACGACGGCGAGATCGATGCGCGCCCGCGCCCGTTCCGCGCCATCGCCATCGGCGGCGACGAGGGCGGCGCGGTCGACGCCGCCCACGCAAAAGTGTCGCCAACGGCTGTGATAGGGGACGGCGAGATCCGGATAGCGGCGGCGCGTGACAGCGGCAACGCGATCGGCCGCCTCGCCGAGCCGGTGCAGGTCGAGCCGGAAATGCCGCGCCTCGCCACGTTCGGCCGCCGTAAACACGATTGCGCAACGCTCGCGCACCGCGGCAGCGCTGAGCAGCGCCGTCGCCGTCGCTTGATCGTCATTCGCCGAGGGCACGGCCTTTGACGCGGCCAAGTTCCTCGGCGTCAGGCACACCCGTCGGTGCGAAATAACCCGCCGCCTTTTTGGCTTCGATCTCGACCGAGGCGTCGAGCGGTATCAGCCGCTCGGGGATGGCCACCTGCTCGATGATGTCGATCCCCTGGGCTTCGAGTGCCATCCGTTTCATGTTCGACATCGATACCCAACGATCGATGCGACGCACCCCGAGCCAGTGCAGGACATCCGGCATCAATTCCTGAAACCGCAGATCCTGAGCCCCGGCGACGCATTCGGTGCGGCGGAAATAGGTATCGGCGCGATCGCCGCCCGGCTGCCGCTTGCGGGCGTTGTAGACGAGAAATTTGGTGACCTCGCCAAGCGCCCGGCCTTCTTTTCTGTTGTAGACGATGATCCCGACCCCGCCTTGTTGCGCGGTCGCGACGCACACCTCGATGCCGTGCACCAGATAGGGCCGGCAGGTGCAGATGTCGGAACCGAAGACATCCGACCCGTTGCA
>DATJSH010000085.1:0-71994 GCA_035504235.1 Allostellaceae bacterium
ACCACGCTCTACCGCTATCTCGCCGGCGACCCCGTGCCGGGCGACATCCGCGCCCGGCTCGCGGCCCTTCTACATCAGCCCGCACGTCCCTACGCCGGCACCCTTCCCGGAGCAGACCGAATGACCCCCGAGCAGCACATCGCCGGCGGCGCGCGCCCGTTCACTGGCGCCGAATATATCGAGAGCCTCAAGGACGGGCGCGAGGTCTACATCAATGGCGAGCGGGTCAAGGACGTGACGACGCATCCTGCGTTCCGCAACGCGGTGCGCTCGCTGGCCCGGCTCTATGACGCGCTGCACGACCCGGCGAAAAAGGACGTGCTCACCTGCCCGACCGATACCGGCTCGGGCGGGTTCACGCATCGCTATTTCCGTGTCGCGCGCTCGCCCGAGGAGCTGAAGGCGCAGCAGCAAGCAATCGCCGAATGGGCCCGCCTCACCTATGGTTGGATGGGCCGCACGCCCGATTACAAGGCGGCGCTGATGAACACGCTGGGCGCCAACGCCGAGTATTACGGCCAGTTCGTCGGCAATGCCCGCGCCTGGTACAAGCGGGCGCAAGAGAACGTCCTCTTCATGAACCACGCGATCGTCAACCCGCCGGTCGATCGCGGCCGCCCGACCAACGAGGTCAAGGATGTCTATGTCTCGATCGAGAAGGAGACCGATGCCGGGGTGATCGTCTCAGGCGCCAAGGTCGTCGCCACCGCGGCGGCGCTGACGCATTACAATTTCCTCGGCCAGAACGCGGCGACCGCGACCAGCGACCCCGACATGGCGATCATGTTCATCCTGCCGATGGACGCGCCGGGGGTAAAGCTGATCTGCCGCAATTCCTACGAGGAGATCGCGACACGGCTGGGCACGCCCTACGACTACCCGCTGTCGTCGCGGTTTGACGAGAACGACGCGATCTTCGTGCTCGACAAGGTGCTGATCCCCTGGGAGAACATCCTCGTCCATCGCGACACCGAGAAGATATTGTCGTTCTATCCGCGCTCGGGGTTCCTCAACGGGTTCTGCTTTCAGGGCTGCACGCGCTACGCGGTGAAGCTCGACTTCATCGCCGGTCTGGTCGCCAAGGCGCTTCACGCGACCGGTGGCGACGAGTTTCGCGGCAACCAGGCTATGCTCGGCGAGATTTGCGCCTGGCGAGAGCTGTTCTGGAGCCTCAGTAACGCGATGGCCTCAAACCCGCAGCCCTGGATCGGCGACGCGCTCCTGCCCAATTTGCAGCCGGCGATGGCCTATCGCGTCTTTGCCCCTGATGCGTACTCCAAGATCAAGGAGATCATCGAGAAGATCGTCGCCTCGGCGCTGATCTTTCTGCCGTCCTCATCGCGCGATTTCGCCAACCCGGCGATCGATCCGCTCCTGAAACAATATGTCCGCGGCTCGAACGGCATCGATTACAAGGAGCGGATCAAGGTCATGAAGCTTCTATGGGATGCAATCGGCAGCGAATTCGGCGGTCGGCACGAGCTCTATGAGCGGAACTACGCTGGAAATCACGAGGACATCCGCATCCAGGTGCTAGCCGGTGCGCGGCGCAACGGGTCGATGAAGGCGATGACCGATCTGGTCGACAAGTGCATGGCCGAATACGACGAAACCGGCTGGCTCGACGAACACTGGCGATAGCCACTATCCGCCGGTCGCGAAACCTGGATACAGCGTCATCCCGCCATCGACGAAGAGGGTCGTGCCGGTGATGTAATCCGCCGCGTCCGAGGCAAGCCACGCGACAGCGCGGGCGATGTCGTCCGGCTCGCCGATGCGCTTGTAGGGCACCAGCGTCATGAGTTCGGCGTAGGCCTCGGGCGTGCTCCATGCCGCGGTGTTGATTGGCGTGCGCACGGCGCCGGGCGCGATGCTATTGACGCGGATCCGGTAGGGCGCGAGTTCCTGCGCGATCGATCGCATCAGCATCATCACCCCGCCTTTCGACGCGGCGTAATTGGCATGACCTGCCCAGGGGATTTCCTGATGGACCGAGCTCATGCAGACGATCTTGCCGGCCGCGATCGATACCGACGGCACGACCCCGCGCCGCTTGAATTCGCGTGCTGCCTCGCGCGCGCAGAGAAATTGGCCCGTCAGATTGACGCCGATGACCGTGTTCCACTGTGCCAGCGTCATCGCGTCGAACGGGGCGTCGCGCTGCAGCCCGGCATTGGGCACCACCACGTGCAGGGTGCCGAAATGCCCAATCGCCTGCGCGAACATCGCCGCGACCGCGTCTTCCTTGGCGACATCGGCCTTGATGGCAATCGCTCGGCGGCCCATCGCCTCGATGCGGTGACAGATTTCTTCGGCCGTTTCAGGCGTGGCCACGTAATTGACAGCCACATCGGCCCCCGCCCGCGCCAGCCCGAGCGCGACCGCCGCGCCTATCCCCGAATTTGCGCCAGTCACTAACGCAGACTGACCGGCCAAGGTGGCCGTAGCGCCGATCGGCGGGGCAGCTGCCGCGTCCGGTGCGGCCGGCGCGGCAGGATCTTTTGTCGATCTGGTCATGCTGGCTTAAACGCCTGTGGACGGCGGTCATCGCGAGCGCCGCGAAGTTATCTCGCGTCGGACAGCCAGGCCGGTGCGGTTCCCGCGTCGCACCCCGTACTCCGCACAATGACAGCAGGCTGACCCTCTGCTACCGTTTGCCTCGGCCCGCCCGCTTGGCACGAACCATGCGGGTCGGAACGGGCCATGACGCGGCGATAATTTCGCGCCGCAACCAAAAAGGGGAGGCTTGAAGTGCTGTCACGTCGATCTTTAGCCCTTGGCGCCGCCGGCGCATCGGTGCTGTTCGCCGCCGCCGAGGCTAAGGCCCAGCAGAACGCGCCGGCGACGCCGAGCCAGTCTTCGACGATGGACCGGATCACCCAGACCAAGACGTTGCGCATTGCCGCGCTGCCGGGGGAGGCGCCGTATTTCAACAAAGACATCACTACCGGCGATTGGTCCGGCATGTGCATCGAGATGACGCAGGACATTGCCAAGGTGTTCGGCGCCAAGGTCGACTATGTCGAGTCGACCTATGGCAACTCGGTGCTCGACCTGCAGTCCAACAAGATCGATCTGGCCTTTTCGCTGAACCCGACGCCGTTGCGCGCGCTGGTCATCGACTTCACGCACCCGTTTTACATGCACGGCTTCGGGATGGTCGGCAAAAAGGGTTTTACCGCGACCAATTGGGCCGATATCGACAAGCCCGAGGTCAAGGTCGCCTGCGATATCGGCTCGGTGCACGAGATTGCCGCACGTCGTTTTGCCAGCCACGCGACCATCATCGCCTTGCCGAAACGCGACGACTGCATCCTCGCGGTTCAGTCCGGCCGGGCTGACTGCGTGATCCTCGCGGTCAATCTCGGCCTCACCGCGGTCAAGAAGAACCCCGAGCTCGGCAAGTTCATGATGCTGCACCATCCGACGGTAAAGCTGCCGACCTGCATGGGCATTCAGATGGAGACCGATAAGCGCTGGCGCGACTTCCTCAACGCCTGGGTTGACTACAATCGCGGCATCGAACAGGTCCGCCAGTGGCTCTACGACGGGCTGGCGATCAACGGCGTCAAGCCCGAGGACGTCCCGGCCGATGTGGAGTTGTAGGAGCTGAACGCCTGAGAACCGCTATCCCCTTTGCCGTCTTTCCCGGGTTTGTCCCGGGAGGCCGCGTGGATGGCCGGAACAAGTCCGGCCATGACCAGCGAGTTCGGGTGGCTTGGAGCGATGTTCATCGGGTGGTCGAGAGGCCATGAACCACGTCGGCTACAGCTGGGACTTTGGCTTCCTCTGGCACTACCGCGGCCTGATCGAGTGGGGACTTCTCGTCACGATCCTCTATACGGTCGCAACGATCCTCGTTGGCATGGCGATCGGGCTGCTTGTCGGGCTGTTGCGGCTGTCATCGAACAAGCTCATCACCCTCCCGCTCACCGCCTATGTCGAGGTGTTCCGCTGCACCCCGCTGCTGGTGCAGATCATCTGGTTCTACTACGCGCTGCCGGTGATCATCGGGATCGACATCCCCGGTGTCATCGCGGCCGGGCTGGTGCTGTCCCTCTATACCGGGGCGTTCTATGCCGAGATCGTGCGCGGCGGGGTCAATTCGATCGAGCAGGGCCAATGGGACGCGGCGCGCTCGCTCGGCCTGCGCTATGTGCCGATGATGCGCCTGGTGATCTTGCCGCAGGCGTTTCGCCGCATGATCCCACCCTTTATGAACCAGTCGATCATCCAGCTGAAGAACACCTCGCTGGTCTCCACCATCGCCGTCGCCGATCTGCTCTATGAGGGGCAGATGATCACCGCCGCGACTTATCGGCCGCTCGAGGTCTACACGATGGTCGCGGTGCTGTATTTCGCCGTGCTGTTTCCGCTGACCCTCGCGGCGCAAGAGGTCGAGCGGCGGCTCGCGCGGACAGCGGCGAGGTCCAGCGCGGCTTCAGGCTACCGCGCGCTCCTGCGGCGGCTCATTCGGCGTAATAATGCGACTCAAGCAATAAGCATCCGCCGTTCGACTTGAACGGGCCGTGTGCCGCGCCGGGCGGGCGGCAGGCATAGGTGCCCTGCTGGTAGTTTTCGCCACCGTTCCCTTGTGCGTCGTTGCCGACGGTCAGGTCGCCCTCGACCAGGAAAACCTCTTCCCAATAGTCATGGACGAAGGGCTCGGTGGTGTAGATTCCAGGCTGAAAGCGTAAGAGCCGAGTCCGGCTGCCGGCCTTGTTGGCTTCGTCGAGCGTGCCGGCGAGGATTTTCTGCTCGATGCCCTTTGGGTACCCGGTAGGCGTTTCCCAGCCCGATCCCATGTCGAGCCGGTGGAATTCGAGATGCGGCTTCATCGGGTTCATGCGGCTTCCTCCTCGACCCATGCCGGCATTCTGCTACAACCGGACGAAACGCGCACGAGGTGCAAGGCATGGACGCGTGGTTTCACTGCGAAAATCCGTACCCCTTCGTCCCGGACGAGGTGCTGCGGCAGAGCGACTCGGTGCGCGCGAGCCTGCCCAACCGCTATTGCGACCCCGAGGTCGCGGCGCGGCTTTTCGAGGAGACCCTTGATGAGTATCTGCTGTGCGACGAGCTGGGCCTCAACATCACCGCGAGCGAGCACCACGCCGGCATCAACTGCCTTTACGGCGCGAGTCCGGTGGTGCTCGGCATCGTCGCGCGGCAGACCAAGAACATCCGCCTCTTGTCGATGGGGACGCTGATCACGGTGCGCGACGACCCGGTTCGCGTCGCCGAGGAATACGCCACCGCGGATGTCATTTCACGCGGCCGGTTGGAGATCGGCTTTGTCAAATCGGGCGGCACCGAGATGGCTTCGGGCAACGCCAACCCGATCGGCATCCGCGAGCGCTTCTGGGAGTCGATCGACCTGATCGGCAAAACTCTGACCCACCAAGAAGGGCCTTTCTCGTGGGAGGGCAAGCATTTCACCCACCGCCACATCAACATCTGGCCACGGCCGTATCAACAGCCGCACCCGCCGATGTGGGCGGCGACCAGCGATCCCGTCGATACCGCCGAACTGGGGCGTCGCGGTATGGTCAACATCATGGTGATGCGCGGGGTCGATGTCACAAAACGCGCCTGGGGCGCCTATCGCGACGCCCGCAAGGAAGCAGGCATGCCGGCGCCGTCAACCGACCGTTTCGGCTACTCGGCCTTTGTCTATGTCGGCGACACCGACGAGGAGGGCGTGCGCGTCGGTTCGAAGCTGTTGTGGTTCGTCAACACCAGCATGAAGTCGGCGCCGCAATATAACAAATTCCTGCCGGGCACGACGCCCCCAGAGCTCGCGCCGCTTCTCTACCGAGATCCAGATTCGGGCGGCAGCTTGGGGCGGCCGGGCCGCAACTCACCCCTGAACCGCGCCGGCGTCACC
Source organism: Allostellaceae bacterium (assembly GCA_035504235.1). Classification (GTDB taxonomy): domain Bacteria; phylum Pseudomonadota; class Alphaproteobacteria; order ATCC43930; family CGMCC-115725; genus DATARH01. The sequence goes on from DATJSH010000085.1 coordinate 5,888, forward strand.
GCCGAGATGGCGATGGCGGGCGGCCGCATGTATGCCGGCAACCCCGACACGGTCTACCGGCAGATCATGGATTTCTACGAGAAGGTCGGCGGGTTCGGGCAACTGATCATGGTCGGAAAGACCGGCTTCATCACGCACGACGAAGCGGTCAAGAACATCACCTTGTTCTCGAAAGAGGTACTGCCCCGCTTGCGCGAGATCAAGCCGGTCGTGGCGGAGTGAGGCCCCCGGGTATTCGCTCGGCTTTACTTCTGCGGCGACGGGACGGCCGGGGTAGCGTCGGCGACAGGCGAAGCGTCGTCGGCGAGCCGGGTAACCTGGGGCAGCCGGTCGACCACCTTCTGGGTGACCATAAAGGTCAGGTCGAGCGTTGCCAGACCGACGGCAAACACCAGCAGCACGACATTGAGATCGCCGGCGATACGGTCGATCCGCTGAAAGAACTGGCTGGGCACACGAATTTTTCTGAACGCTGCACGCATCTTCTTATCGACCCCGGTCCGCCCTCGGCGAGACCGCAGTCGCTCCAGGGCTAAGTTGACAACTTCAACGGCGTTCCGAGCGATCGCTCGACCCTACCGTCATCGTATTATCTAGCGTTCGATATTGCGGTGCACAAACGCTGGCCTAACAGGTCAGCCATGCATACCTTTAATCCGGATCACCATGCCACCTTCACAATAGGCCGAGGGGCTCGGATTGCCAGTTTGCGCGGCTGTTTGCGGGACAGATGATAGAGGTTAATTGGTTAACGATTCGCTGTCGCGACGCGGTGGTCGAACGTGCCTGGACGGCACCGAGGCAGGAATTAGCCGATGCAGTAATTGCCGATGCAGGAAATAAGCGTCGTTCAGCTATGCGAGTGTCTGGCGCCTTGGCCGGAGATATCGTGCCGCCCGGCTTTGCGGGGACCGATCGCAGGAAATCAGGTAAGACGCGAAAATCAAGGAACCAAAGCAGCCGAAAATTGATTATCCGGCGAAAGTCGCCGGGCTCGCGGACCTTTGGATTTGCGCGGCGGGCAATGGAGGTTATAGAAAGCCCGGTGGGGGAAGGGGTTCATCCAACGCGGGGTATCGACGAGGAATGACGGGTTTTACAACGGAACGACGGTCAATCGGGCCGGCGAGCCGGCGAGTGTGGCCGGTGGCATTGGTTGGCGCGCTGCTTGTCGGCGTATCGGGCGGCCCGGCGGGAGCGATGGCAGAGTCGCCGCGCGAGCTTGTCTATAACGTCAAGCACTCGATCTTTGGCAGCATCGGCACTTATAGCAATCTGATCGAGAAGTCAGGCGCGACCACCACGGTCAAGACCACGGCGCACTTCTTGGTGACGGCGCTTGGGGTCGGCCTGCATCGCGAGGACGCTCAACGCGTCGAGCAGTTTCAGGGCGACCGGCTGACGTTTTTTCACGGTGTCACCGTCAAGAACGGCGAGACGACCGAGATCAAGGGTCAAGCCAACGGCAATAATTTCGTGATCGATGGGCCGTCCGGCGAGGTCACCGCGCCGGGATCGGTCAAGCCTGCCAACCCGTGGTCAACGGCGAGCATCGAATCAAACGAGATGATGCGCGTCGACACCGGAAAGGTCGAGAAAGTCACGGTGAGCGATGGCGGCCAGACCAATGTCAACGTCGATGGCGCCAGCACTCCGGTGCGCGAGTACGACATCACCGGAGCGACGAAATACAAGATCTATATCGACAATCATGACACGCCGGTGATGTTCGTGGTTGACGACGACAGTGGGCAAGTTACTTTCACGCTGAAAAAATAGGCCGGTAAGCACTTTTAGTGTGACTTGCTCGCACGGAAGCTCCTGGCGATGAGCAGCGTTTCTATCGACACGATTGCCACCGCCGACCCGGCACCGCCGCGCTGGTCGCTTGATAGCATTGACTGGGCGGCGCTGCGTCGCGAGGCCGTCGTCGATGATGAGGCGATGTTCTATCTGATTGCCGCTGCCTCATTTGTCGAGGCGACGACCGATCTCTACACCCAGAACCTGCTCGATTATTTCGCCGAGGACGGCGAGATCACCGAGTGGCTCCGCGTCCATTGGCTACCTGAGGAACTGCAACACGGCCGCGCCCTGCGCCACTATGTCCAGCTCGTCTGGCCAGATTTCGATTGGGACGGCGTCTATGAGGGGTTCCTCCCCGAATTCACCGCGCAATGCGCCGATGATGGAGTCGAGCCCACCCGCACCCGCGAGATGGCCTCGCGTTGTTGCGTCGAGATGGGCACGGCGAGCTATTACCGCACGCTCTCCCGCATGACCGCGGACCCGGTGCTGTCGGCGCTGACCCGCCACATCTCCGATGACGAGGTCAGCCATTACAAGCATTTCTACCGCTATTTGAAGAAATACCAGGCGCGCGAAGGCCAACGTCGCGTCGGCATCGCGCGGGCGCTGTGGGCCCGGCTGATGATGATCGACGGCGCCGACAGCCGCATCGCGATGAGCCATATCTATCGCGCCCGCCATCCTGGCCGGCCGTTTGACGAGCGGCTCTATCGCCAGCTGCGCCGCGCCTCGCGGCCGCTGATCCAGCGGTACTTCCCGCATCGCATGTGTGTGCAGATGCTGCTGAAGCCGCTCGGGCTCGGCCCGCGGGCGCATGGCGTCGCGCTGCCGGTGGTCGAGGCCATCGTGCGGCGGGTGGTGCCGTAGGGGCTAATTCACCCGATCGACCCGCGCGGCGTAGCAGCCCGGCGCGGCGAAATGAACGTGCAGATAGGCTGCGCGCGGATCGGCGAAAGCCGGTCGATCGCCGGCTCCAGCTCACGCCCCTCGATCAACTCCCAGCCGACCATCATCGCGTCCTTGTCAAAGGCGCGCACCGCCAGCGTGCGGCTGCGAAGCTGCGCAGGCACCTCGTCGATCGCGTCGAATTGCTTTTCGCCGCGCCGGACATAGATCGCGAAACGCATCCGGTAGGGCGAAGCGACGGGGTGGTGCTCGTAATTGACGAGGATCAGCTCGTCGCCCGGCCGTGAGTCGGTGAGGCTGATGCGGCAAGGGTATCCGGGCTCGCGCTCGTCCGCGATCCGCCGAACAGCGCCGCGCTCGGCTAATTCCGCGTCGGACATCGCGAACAGCGGCGCGAAATTTTCGGCCTGCAGGCCGGTAATGCGAAAGCTCATCGCTGGGCTCCTCATGTTGCTGCTGCAAACATGAGGCGGGACGCGCGGCATATCTTCCCGGCAATTGCTCTCTAATGCGCGGCGTCCCAGGTTTTGGCCCAACCGGTCTCGACGACGAGTGGCACCGACAATTCGCAGTGCGGCGCGCAGGCGCCTTCCATCACTTCCTTGACCAGCGAAGCAGTGGCCTGGATTTCGTCCTCCGGGGTCTCGAATAAGAGCTCGTCATGTACCTGGAGCAGCATCCGAGCGCTGAGGCCGGCCGCGTGCAGCGCCGCCGGGATGCGGCTCATCGCCCGCTTGATGATGTCGGCGGCCGAGCCTTGGAGCGGCGCATTGATCGCCTGACGCTCGGCACCCATGCGCCGCGCCGGGTTGGCGTCGCGGATGCCGGGGATAAAGCATTTGCGGCCGAAGATCGTCTCGACATAGCCGGCGGTGCGGCACTCGGCCTTGATCCGCTCCATGTAGGCGCGGATGCCGGGGAAGCGCTCGAAATAGAGGTCGATATAGGCCTTCGCCTCGGCCTGCGGCACGCTGATTTGGTTGCCGAGCCCGAATGCGCTGATCCCGTAGAGAATGCCGAAATTGATCGCCTTGGCGCGCCGGCGGATCAACGGCGTCATTTCGTCGAGCGGCACGTTGAAGACTTCGCTCGCGGTCGCCGCGTGGATGTCGTGCCCGGCGAGGAACGCCTCTTTCAGCGATGGGATATCGGCGACATGCGCCGCGAGGCGCAGCTCTATCTGGCTGTAATCGGCCGACAGCAGCACATGGCCCGACTCGGCGATAAAGGCCTGTCGGATTTTGCGGCCTTCCTCGGTGCGCACCGGAATGTTCTGCAGATTCGGATCGTTCGATGAAAATCGACCGGTGGCCGCGACTGTCAATGCGTAGGTGGTATGGACGCGCTGGTCGTCCGCGTCGATCTCATCGACGAGCGCGTCGGCATAGGTCGATTTGAGCTTCGTCAGCTGCCGCCATTCGAGCACCCGGCCTGGCACTGGGTGCAGCGGCTGCAGCTGCTCGAGGATCGAGGCGTCGGTGCCGTAGGCGCCGGTCTTGCCCTTTTTGCCGCCGGGCAGGTTGAGCTTGTCGAACAGGACATCGCCGAGCTGCTTGGGCGAACCGATGTTGAACTCGTTGCCGACATCGCGATAGATCGACGTTTCGATCTCGGCGATGCGCTTGGCAAAGTCGGTCGACAATTCGCCGAGCGCGCCGCGGTCGACTTTGATCCCGGCGTGTTCCATGGCCGCGACGGTCGGCACCAGCGGCCGCTCGACGGTCTCGTAGAACGCATCCATATGCTCAGCGACGAGCCGCGCCTTCAAATATGCGTGCAGGCGCAACGCCGCGTCGGCGCGCTCGGCGGCGAAGTCACGTGCCGCTTCCGGTGCCACTTCGGCGAACGGGATCAGGCTCTTGCCGCTGCCGACCAGCGCCTTCAGCGGCTGGAGGCTGTGTCCCGCGGCGCGGCTGACGAGCTCCCCGATGTCGTGGTCGAACTGGCCGCCGTCGAGCACGTAAGACATCAGCATCGTGCAGTCATAGGGTGCGATGCGGATGCCGTGGCGCAGCAAGAGACGCGCCGCACCCTTCATGTCATGACCGATTTTCAGGGTGTAACGGTCTTCGAGAAGCGGCTTCAGCCGTGCCAGCACCTCGCTCGCCTGCAGCGCATTGGCGCCGAGTGCAGCCCCAGGGGCAGTAAGATCGAGGCTCGCCTGTCCGCCCGCCGGCTGCCGCGCGAGCGGCACGTAGGCGGCCAGCCCCGGCGCCAGGGCCAGCGCTATGCCCGCCAGCCCAGGCGCCGGGTGGATTGCCACAAACCCAGCCTCCTCGGCCGCTTCGATCCAGTGGTCGAGGCCTTCGAGCGTATCGATCAGCGCGTATTTGCGCTCGTCGCCAAACGGCGCGATTTCGGGAATGACCGGCTCGCTCGCCGCCGGGGTCTCGACCGTCGCCGGCGCGGCGCCCTCCAGGCGCTGCGCCATCCGCGTGCCGAGCGTGCGGAACTCCATCTCCCGGAGCCATGGCAGCAGCACATCAGGGTCGATCGGCTGTACCGCGAGCTCGCTGAGCGGGCAGGGCAGCGGCACGTGATCGTCGAGCTTCACCAGCTCGCGCGACAGCCGCGCCTTGGCCGCGTGCTCGATGAGGCTTTCGCGCCGCTTTGGCTGTTTGATCTCGGGCGCGTGCTCCAGCAGGTTTTCGAGATCGCCGTAGGTGTTGATCAGCTCCGCCGCGGTCTTGACTCCGATTCCCGGCACGCCAGGCACGTTGTCGACGCTATCGCCGCACAGCGCCTGCACTTCGATGACCTTGTCCGGCCCGACGCCAAACCGCTCACGCACCTCGGCATCGCCGATGGGACGGTTCTTGATTGGGTCGAGCATCGTCACGCGCTCGCGCACGAGCTGCATCATGTCCTTGTCGGACGAGACGATGGTGACGACGGCGCCGGCTTCGTCGGCCTCGCGCGCATAAGTCGCGATCAGGTCGTCGGCCTCGAAATCCGGCACATCGATGATGCAGACGCCAAAAGCTCTCGTCGCGTCGCGCACCAGCTTGAATTGCGGCTTCAGGTCGTCGGGCGGCTCGGTGCGGTTGGCCTTGTACAGATCGTAGATCTGATTGCGGAACGAGCTGCCCGAGTGGTCGAAGACGACGGCGATGTGATCGGCATCCGTCTCCGACAGCAGCTTGGCCAGCATGTTTGAGAAGCCGAGCACCGCCGAGGTTGGTGTCCCGTCCGAGCGGGTCAGCGGCGGCAGCGCGTGATAGGCGCGGAAGATAAAGCCCGAGCCGTCGATCAGATAGACATGGCGCGGCGCAACGGTCGAACCGTCGTGGCCCGAAGCGGGGCGATGTTCGGTTGGGGCGATGTCGTTCACAGCACGTCCTATGGCTGGCGCGGCGGTGGCCGCTCATCGTCGCGCGCGGCATCGACGGTGCTCCCCGCAACTCCCACGCCGGGTGTCGCGACGCTCGAATAGCCGGCCTCCCCGGCGCCGGGTTGCGCCGCGGATCGGTTGATGAATACCCGCGAGCAATACGGGCACTCGGCCCGGCCGGCCGGCGCCAGGTTCAGGAACACGCGTGGGTGGCCGAGCGCGCCACCGCTGCCGCTGCAGGCGGCGACCATCTCGTCGATCTCGACGGTTTCAAACGGAACCATGAGCCATCCAAATTGCTGGGCCGAATCTCTGAGGCCGAATTGCCGGGCGAAGATGCCGCGAAGGGTGCTGCTGGTTGACCGTTCGCCAAAGCGGATGATACGCGTTGCGGCGGGAGTTTCAAATATGCGGACGCGGGTCTTCGGCGCGCGAATGAATGAGTTGCGGCGGCATCGCTGGCTGCTCGCCGGGGTGGCTTGCGCCGTCCTGGCGGCGGCATTGGCAGCTTGCGCGCCAAACGGTCCGGACGCGCCCGGGCAGCAAGTCGCCGCGATCGCAATGGTCCCGCCGCAGCTGCCGCCCCCGACGCTGCAGGACGCTGTCTTCACCACCACCGACGACAAGATCCTGCCGCTGCGACGCTGGCTCCCGAACAGCGGCGCTGCGCCCCGCGCGGTGATCCTCGCGCTACACGGCTTCAACGACTACAGCAACGCCTTTGATGCGCCGGCCAAGGAATGGGCAAAACACGGCATCGCCACCTACGCTTATGACCAGCGCGGGTTTGGCGGCGCGCCCGGCCGCGGCTTCTGGCCGGGCAGCCGGACGCTCACCACCGACGCGGTGACGGCCGCAACCTTGCTGCGCGCGAAATACCTGCATACGCCGCTCTATCTGCTTGGCGAGAGCATGGGCGGCGCGGTGGCGATCCTCGCCGCGACCGGCGCGACCGGCATCCACCCGGCCGCAGTTGACGGGGTGATCCTGTCCGCGCCAGCGGTGTGGACGCGCGAGTCGATGCAATTTCTGCCTCGGCTCGCACTGTGGGCCGGGGTGCGGCTGTTCCCCGGCTGGGTGCTGACCGGCGAAAGCCTGCACATCCTCGCTTCCGACAATATTCCGATGCTGATCGCGCTGAGCCGCGACCCGATGGTCATCAAAGGTACTCGGATCGATACGATCTATGGGCTGGTCGACCTGATGGACCGTACGATCGAGGCTGCCCCGCGGCTTACCGCACCGCTCCTCATGATGTACGGCGCGCATGACGCGGTGATCCCGGCCGACCCGGTTCGCACCTTTGTCGCTGCGCTACCGCCGCAAGACGCCACGCGCGAGCGTTTTGCGTACTACCGCAAGGGCTACCACATGCTGATGCGCGACCTCGAAGGCAAAGCGGTCGCTGACGACGTCGCGAGCTGGGTTCTCGATCGCCCCGCGGCGCTTCCCTCGCGCGCCGACGCGATTGACACGGAGCGGCCGTGGCCGCCGATTGCGGCGGGTGGCTAGAGGCTCTGGAAGCCGGATCGCTTGCGATTTAAGCAAAACGGCGATTTCGATCCAGATTTCAAGTGCCGGCCATAGAAATATCGACCGCCTTGCGCCGCGCGCGGCTTAGCGCTAATTCGTCGACCGGCGCGGACCCGTAGCTCAGCTGGATAGAGCGCTGCCCTCCGAAGGCAGAGGTCGTACGTTCGAATCGTATCGGGTCCGCCAGCCGATTCAACGCTTATCGGGGCATTAATGGTAGAGCCGAAAGCGATTCCGCCGCGCAAATCGGACTGCGCAGCAAAGCTGAATTGCTCTTTGGTATTGTGGTGGTATGGTTAAAAACTAATTAAATAATTAATGTCAGAAAGTTGCAATTGATTTAGAAAAAATTTGAGTCATATTGCGCCTAACGCTGGCTTGTCGCCAAAAGGTTTGCCTCGATATGCGTATCAAACGGCTCAGAAAATGCTTCGCTTACAAAACCAGAGCCGTGGCGATAGAGTATGGGCTGATTGCATTGCTGATTTCTATTGCGGCTAATTCAGTGCTCCAGCTTAGCGGAACGAACCTTGTCGCCACCGTCACGACGGTAGCGGCCAATTTGTGATCCTACCATATCGGTTTCCTCCCACGGCTAACACCGAGAGCCCCGGTCGAAAGACCGGGGCTCTCTTTTTGCCGGTACCGCGAGGCGCGTCGTTGGATCGAGGGACACGCGCCAAATCCGGCCGTTCACCCGCCGGGATGTGCGGAGCCGGCCAACGCTCCGAAAGTCCTTCGTTCTGGCGCAATGCCTGGTGAGATGATGTAGACTGGGCGCAGCGAGAGCGGTTTTTGACCCCCGCGTATTTCCGCGACGGCTCACCGAAAAAAAGCGAGTGCTCTTCCGAGGACAGAAAACAAGTGAATTGGAACATTTTCGCCCTTACAGCCCTTTTGTTGTTTCTCGTCATGCTGGTGAGATATTTCGTCGTCGCCGGGCTGTTTTATCTGGTGATATGGAAACGCCCGCTGCGCTGGCGCGAGCGGGCACTGAACGCGGATCGCCCGATCCGCGCCGCGATCGCCCGCGAAATCTTGTGGTCGATTTCGGCGACGCTTATTTTTGCAATACCCGGTGCCTTCATGATTGAAGGCTGGAAACTCGGGTGGACGAAAATCTACGTCGACCCGATTCAATACGGTTGGCTTTATTTTGCTCTTAGCCCGCTGATCTATATGATCCTTCATGATACGTACTTTTACTGGACGCATCGGCTGCTTCATTGGCGCTGGTGGTTTTGTCATGCGCATTACGTGCATCACCAATCGCTCAGCCCGTCGCCATGGGCGTCGTTTTCGTTTCACCCCCTAGAGTCGCTGATCGAAGCATTATTCATCCCGGTACTGGTCTTCGTGTTGCCGATACATGTTATCGGCTTGATTTTGGTGCTGATGGCGATGACGATATTCGGTGTCGTCAATCATCTCGGGTATGAAATCTATCCGCGCTTTCTTGTGGATCGCGGTCCGGGGCGCTGGTTGATTTCCGTGACGCATCATAACTGGCATCATCGGCGCTTCAACTGCAACTATGCTTTGTATTTTCGGCTGTGGGATATCTGGATGGGGACCGACCGTTGGCCCAACGTCGCCGCCGCTCAACGGCACGAGCTCCCGGGGAAAGCCGAAACGGCAGCCCAGAGCGAAACCTCGTAGAAGGGCCGTTTCTGCTGCCCCCGGCCATCGCTGAATGACAAGCCTCGTCAAAACCACGATCAACAACGTTATCGGCAAGGGCGCGACAGCGCTGGCGAGCTTCAACCGCTGGCGCATGCCCGCTCCGGACGGCCCGCATCCGTTCCTCACCGGGTTGCACGCCCCAATGACGGAAGAAGCGTCGATCGAGGATTTGCCGGTGACCGGCGTGATCCCGCAGGCGCTTGATGGCCGGTATTTGCGCATCGGTCCGAACCCAATCGCCGCCGACCCAAAAACCTACCGATGGTTCCTCGGCGACGGCATGGTCCATGGTGTGCGGATAGAGCGTGGTCGAGCGCGCTGGTACCGCAATCGCTGGGTCCGCTCAACCGCGGTCACGTCAGCCCTTGGCGAGCCGCGAGTGCCGGGGCCGCGTCATGCGGACCCCGATACCGTCAACACCAACGTGATCGGGTTCGCGGGACGGATTTGGGCGCTGGTCGAGGCGGGAAGCACGCCCGTGTTGCTAGACGATACGCTCGGGACGCTGGCTTACGATGATTTCGGCGGTACGCTGCGCGGCGCCTTCAGCGCTCATCCGCATCTTGATCCGCTGACGGGCGAATTGCATGCGATCGCCTACAATCCACGTGATCCGACACTGATCCACCATGTCGTGGTCACGGGTGAGGGCCGCGTTCGCCGCGAGGAGCCGGTGCGGGTGAGCCAGGGGCCGATGATCCACGATTGTGCGATCACCGCCCGCTTCGCGGTGATCCTCGACCTGCCGGTAACCTTTTCGATGGGCGCGCTGATTTCGGGAGAACCCTTCCCGTTTCGCTGGAACGCCTCTCATCCGGCCCGAGTTGGCTTGCTTCCTCGCGAGGGCGCCGGCAGCGAGGTGATCTGGTGCGATGTCGATCCCTGCTTTGTGTTTCACGTCGCGAATGCCTACGACACGGGAAATGGCGAGGTCATCCTCGACGTCGTTGCCTATGACAGGATGTTCGCCGAAGCCTCGCTCGGGCCCGGCGCTCCTCGCGGTGCGTTAGAGCGCTGGACGATCGATTCATCCGAGCGGCGCGTCCTGCGCGCCGTGATCGACGATCATCAGCAGGATTTCCCACGTATCGATGAGCGCCGGTACGGTCAGCCTTACCGCTACGCGTATGCGATGGCGGTGCCCGAGACGTCCGAACCCGGATTTATCGCCGCTAACAGCCTGTTGAAGCACGATCTGCAAACGGGCGTCCGGCAGGTGCACGACTTCGGATCGCGCCGTTATCCGGGCGAGTTCGTCTTTGCACCCGCTCATGCCGCGGCTGCGGAAGACGAGGGATGGCTGATCGGGCTCGTTATCAACGAGATCGATCAGACCACCGATCTAGTGATCGTCGATGCACGGAATTTCGAGGGCGTTCCCTGCGCCAGGATCCAAATACCGCATCGAATCCCTCCGGGTTTCCACGGCAACTGGCTGCCTTCCGGAAATCGGAAGAGTTAGTGGCGTGGAAAGCATTCCCTTGGCGCAGCGGCCCATGATCAGGCTGGCGGTAATCATTTTTGCCAGCGATCAGTCTTGATAGACGATGATCGCGATGTTTCCCGTGGACCGCTGTGTATGCCGGGTCGCGCGGTGGCTCCCGTAAGTGCCGGTGTCGCCTTTCGGCGTGTCAGCAATAATACCCAGATCCTCGGCGGCCCATCCCGGATATTGGATGGCCACGATGCGCTTGCCGTCGGCCTCTAACTGACCGACTTCACGGGCAAGTTCTGCTTGGCCAACGGCAATGGGCTCAAGCGCGATCTCGATCTGGGGCATTAAGGCCTCTCCGGATTTGCCGAACTCTATGCCCAAACCTGCCCAAGTGTAAGGAGAACCCCGGCATCAAACAAAGCCTAGTGCGGCGATGCAGCGGGCCAATTGGTCACATGCTTCATGCGAAGTGCCTGACGTTGCGGGGCATCCCGCTTGCGCCGTGCGAATTTCTTCGTCCAACTGCGCGAATGGTGCTCGACTCCCATTTGGGAAAACGGACCTCGTTGCTTCTCGCGGGCGGCGGCTTGGCGAACGGCTTGATCGCCTATCGGCTTGCGCATCTGCGGCCGGAAATATCGGTGTTGCTGGTCGAAGGTGGAGACCGGCTGGGCGGATGCCACACATGGTCGTTCTTCGACACGGATATCGCGCCGGACGGCGGCTGGACGAGCGCCTTCGTCGCCAAGTCGTGGGCCGGCTACGAGGTCCGCTTCCCGAAGCAACGCCGCCGGATCTCTCATGCCTACCGCAGCATCACCTCGGAACGATTTCATACGGTGCTGACGTCGGCGCTGGGCGACCGGATCGTTTTGCGCGCCACTATTGAGACGCTCGGCCCGGACTGGGTGCGTCTCGCGGATGCGCGGCTGCTGACAGCTGATCTGGTGATCGACGGGCGGGGCCCTTCCGTCTCGCCCGATCTGACGCTCGCCTATCAGAAGTTTCTTGGCCAGACGGTGCAGCTTACCGCCGATCACGGGCTCGAGTGGCCGATTATCATGGACGCCATGGTCGACCAGAAGGAAGGCTATCGCTTTGTTTATGTGCTGCCGTGGGACGCGCGCACCCTGTTGATCGAGGACACCCGCTATACAGACGGCGCGAACCTCGACCGCGACGATTTACGACGCGGCATCGGCGATTATGCGCGTGGCCAGGGTTGGACAATCGATGCCGTGCTGAGCGAGGAGGAGGGTGTGCTTCCCGTCGCCTTGGAGGGCGACGTGGAAGCACATTGGCGACGTGCTGAAGGACGAGCCCTTTCCGGGTCGCGCGCGGCGCTGTTTCACCCGACGACGGGCTATTCCTTCCCCGATGCGGTGGCTTTGGCAGACGCGGTCTGCAGGCTGCCGACGATCGACGCTGTGTCGGTGGAACGGCTAATCCGCGAGCGCTCGATCGAGCTGTGGCGCAGCCGCGCCTTTTTTCGGCTGCTAAACCGTATGCTGTTCCGAGCCGCGCGGCCCGCCGAGCGCTACCGGGTGCTGGAACGGTTCTACGGTCTGCCGGAAGCACTCATCGCCCGATTTTACGCCGGCAAGCTCACGGGATTGGACAAGGTGCGGATTTTGAGCGGCAAACCGCCGGTGCCAATCGGGATGGCGCTGCGCTGCATCCGCGAAAAGGGCCATGCATGAAGACGGCGGCGGTGATCGGCGCGGGTTTCGGAGGGATCGCGCTTGCCATCCGGCTGCAGTCGGCCGGGGTGCAAACCACGTTGTTTGAAGCGCGCGACAAGCCGGGCGGCCGCGCCTACGTCTACGAGGACAAGGGCTTTCGTTTTGACGCGGGTCCCACGGTCATCACCGACCCCGGCGCGATCGAAGAGCTGTTCGCTTTGTCCGGCCGGCGGCTGGCCGACTATGTCGAGCTGATGCCGATTTCGCCCTTCTATCGGCTGTGCTGGGAGGACGGTGACACCTTCGACTATGTCAACGACCAAGCCGAGCTCGACCGCCAAATCGCAGCCAGATCCCCCGGCGATGTCGCCGGCTACCGGCGTTTCCTAGGGTACTCCGAGGAATTGCTGGAGGAAGGGTACGTGAAACTCGGGGCCGTGCCGTTTCTCGAATTTTCCAGCATGCTGCGAGCCGCGCCCGCGCTGGTACGGCTGCAGGCCTGGAAATCCGTCTACGGCAAGGTCAGCGAATTCATTGCCGACGAGCATCTGCGCGAGGCCTTTAGCTTCCACTCGTTGCTGGTGGGCGGCAACCCGTTTACCGCCTCCAGCATCTATGGGCTGATCCACGCATTGGAGCGCCGCTGGGGGGTGTGGTTTCCGCGCGGCGGCACCGGCGCTCTCGTGCGAGCTATGGTGCAATTGTTTGAAGATTTGGGCGGGGTCTTTCGACCTGGGGCTCCCGTCGCGGCGATCGCAACAAAAGGAAACGAGGCTACCGGCGTTCGCCTCGCCGACGGGCGGATTCTCGGGTTCGACGCCGTCGCCAGCAACGCCGACGTGGTCTACACCTATGGCCAGCTTCTGGCCGCCCACCGGCGCGGCCGAGCTTACGGCGGCAAGCTGGCGAAAAAGCGACATTCCATGTCGCTATTCGTCTGCTATTTCGGGCTCAAGCGGCCACAGCCGCAGCTTGCGCATCACACCGTGCTGTTTGGGCCGCGCTATCGCGAACTGATCGCGGAGATCTTCAAGGGGCCGGCATTGCCGCCCGATTTTTCGCTCTATCTGCACGCCCCGTCACGCAGCGACCCGTCGCTGGCGCCCCCGGGCCACGAGGCGTTCTACGTTTTGTCGCCGGTTCCGCATCTCGGGGCGGCGGACCTCGACTGGTCAACGATCGGGCCGGCCTATCGGGATCGAATTCTGGCCTACCTTGAGGCGCGCCTCATTCCGGGTCTCGCGGAGGACTTGGTTACTCACCGCCTATTGACGCCATTCGATTTCCGCGACGAGCTGAATGCTCATCAGGGCTCGGCCTTTTCGCTGGAGCCGATTTTGACCCAGAGCGCCTGGTTTCGTGTACACAATCGCGACGCCGTGATCGGCAATCTCTATATCGTCGGCGCCGGAACCCATCCCGGCGCCGGGATACCGGGCGTGATCGGTTCGGCCAAGGCCACCGCCTCACTCATGCTCGCCGGCGCGGGTGCACGATGACCGACTCGGTGGTCGCTGCCAGCCAGCACAGCATCCAGCGCGGCTCGACCAGCTTCGCCGCCGCCGCACGCCTGTTCGCTCCGCGTGTCCGCGAGGACGCCTACATGCTCTACGCATGGTGCCGGCATTGCGATGACGAGATCGACGGCCAGATCATGGGCCACGGCGCTGTCGGCGTCGATCCTGTTCGGGCCGGGCTGAAGCTCGCGGAGCTGGAGGACAAGACGCGCCGCGCGATCGCCGGCGAGGCGATGGCCGACACGGCCTTTAGCGCGTTCCAACGGGTCGTGCAGCGCCACGGCATCCCCGAGCGGCATCCGCTCGACCTGCTGCAAGGCTTTCGCATGGACGTCGAGGGGCGCAGCTATCCGACGCTGCAGGACACACTGATCTATGCCTATCACGTCGCGGGCGTCGTGGGCGTGATGATGGCTCAGGTCATGGGGGTCCATGACAGCGCCACGCTGCGCCGCGCTTCGGATCTCGGCGTCGCGCTGCAGCTCACCAACATCGCGCGCGATGTGATCGAGGACGCGAAAGGCGGCCGGGTTTACTTGCCGGCCGACTGGCTGGGCGCGGTAGGAAACCCAGCCGCCGTTCTCGACCCCGCCAATCGCGCCACCGTCTTTGCCGCTACCAGGCGGCTCCTCACGGAGGCCGAGCCTTATTACGCCTCCGCCCGCTGGGGGCTGAGAGCCCTCGCTTTCCGTTCGGCCTGGGCCGTCGCGGCAGCGCAAGGCATTTACCGCCAGATCGGCCTTAGGGTGCTGGCCGGGGGGCCGGCAGGGATGGATCGCCGGTCCTACACCGGCGCTCGGACCAAGCTTGCGCGAGCGCTGTTGGGCGGACTCGTCGCCGCGCGAGCGTCGACCACGGACCGGTGGTGGCACGAACCGGATCGCACGGCTTTGTGGGCGCCGTTCTAAAGCTGCCGCCGCCCTTCGATCACCAGCGCCGCCGCGAATCCCGCGGCCGCAAAGCCGAAGAGAACCGCCCAGGCCTGAACCACAGCGGTGTTGACGAGCCCGCGTGAGAGCACCGTTTGGTAGGCATCGATGACCCAGGCGTGCGGCGTCAGCCAGCCGAGCCGTTGGAGCATTTCGGGCATCAGAAAACGCGGCGCCATCGAGCCGCCGACCGCCGCGAGAACAAGGAAAATGAACGTAGATACCGGCTGCGCCTGCTCGCGTGTGCGGCAGGCGGCAGCGAGGCCCAAGGCAATCCCGGCGCTCGCCGCCGCGCTGCAAATGGCGGTCGCCGACCAGGCTGCGAAGTTCTCCAGCAATGGCACTCGGAAGGCAATTGCGGCGACCGTGAACAGCACGAGGGCCTGAACGACGCCCAGGGCCGTCAGCCAAAGCATCCGGCCGCCCAGCAAAGGGGCAATGCCGCCCACGCTCAGAACCTGGCGCAGCCGGAGCCCCGCCCGCCGCTCGTCGATCAGGGTCATCGCCCCCTGCATGGCGGTAAACATCAGGAACAGGATGCTGACCGCGCCCCCATAATAGATCTGCAAAGGGTCGCTACCCGGCAGAACCTGCTGCGCCGCGAAGGGAGGTGGCGGGACCAAATTTTGGGGTAGGGCGGTCAAATGGCGGTTCTGATCCGGCGTCAGCTGCAAGATCGGCGCGAGACGTGCGGTCTCCCGCCGGAGCATCAGCTCGGGCAAATCTTGCGTGGCGACGGCATTGACCTGCGCGGTAAGAAGCTCGCCGGCAGCCTTTCGGCCAGGGTGGATCAGCACGGTGACCGGCGTCTTCACCTCGGCAAAATTGCCGGCAAGCACCAGCCCGGCATCCGCCCGCCCCGATTGGATCGCCTCCTCCAACGCGGCGACGTTCGGCGCGAGAGTCAACCGGCCGTCCAGCCGGTGTCGAAGCGCGTCGATCAGCCGGTGGCTGTCAGCGCTATTCGTCTGGTCGAAAACCTCAGCCCGGATGTCGAGCCGGCCGCTGATGCCCGCGCCAAACACCGAGGCGAAGACGACATAAACCAGTGGCGGCAGCACAAAGACAAGCACGAGGCCGGCGCGGTCGCGCCACAGGCTTAGCGCCATGACCCGCAGCATGACCAGGATCACGGTGCCACCGATCCCGTCACCCAGCCGATCAACGCATCGAGTCCAGGAGGCTGCACTGTCAGCTCGCGCAATTTCACATCGGCCCAGAGCAACGCCATTTCGATTTCGAGCGCGTGCGTGAAGGCGTCCGCAACGGTGCCGCTCCAGCATAACCCTCCATCGGACGGCGTCAGACCATGTGCCGCGAGTACCGGTTCAATCGATGGCGTGGCTGCAGAGAGCCGGATGACGAGCTCGGTTCGGCCGCCGAACGCCTCCGTCATCAGAGTGTCGGGACGCCCCTCCATGATCAGCCGGCCGGCCTCCATGACGCCCAACCGATCGGCGAGCACGGCAACGTCTTCGGTATTGTGGCTGATTAACAGGATCGCCGTGCGATCCGCCCGCAATCTGGCGATCAGACGGTGCAGGACGAGACGTGTCTCCACGTCCAGCCCTTCTGTCGGCTCGTCCAGGACCAATAGGCGTGGCCGGTGGACGATGGCGGCCGCCAAATTGGCGCGACGCTGCCACCCGCCCGACAAATGGTCCACCCGCTCGTCCGCTCGTTCGGCGCAGACCGCGTCATCCATCGCATGGGCAACCGCGGCGGCCCGCTCGCGCCGGGACAGGCCGGCCAGAGCGGCGAAGGCATTCAGGTTCTCCGATATGGTCAAATGGGGATAGAGCGCGACGTCCTGAGGTGCGATGCCGATCGCGCGGCGAACCTTGAGATCATCGCGCGGATCTGCACCCAAGATCTGCACCAAACCCGCGTCCAGCGCCAGCGCCCCAATCGCTGCCTTGGCGAGGGACGACTTGCCCGCGCCGTTGCGCCCGATCAGCGCGTAAACCTCGCCAGCGGTAAGCTCCAGGGTGACCTGGTCGAGGGCGATGCGGTTTCCGTAGCGACGCGAAATTTGGTCGAGGCGGAGAACGGCCTCCGTCGGCTCAACCGCCATAGCCCGCGTGATGGAACAAGTCGAGCGCGTAAAGCGCCAGCGGACAGCCCCGATCGCTAAAGCTCGCGAGCGCCTCATCGATCGTCTCCGCGATCGCCGCGCGTGTCCGCTTCTCGCCCCAGAGCGTGACGAAGGTCACGCGATCGTCCTTGCGGACGTCCTTGCCCATGGCCTCAAACGTGGAGACAGAATCCTGCAGGTCGTCCCACAATTGGAATGCGAGGCCCATACGGTTCGCGAAGAGGCGTGCTTGCGCCAGTGCGGCCTGGTCGGCGCCCGCGATCATCGCCCCTCCGACCAAGGCCGCGGCAAACAGCACACCGGTCTTTTGATAGTTGAGGCTGGTCAGTGCGGTTTCGTCGCGCAACGCTTCAGGATCGCGCAAGTCACGAAACTGGCCGGACACCAGGCCGTGAAAGCCGACCGTTTCGCTGAGCAAGGCAACCAAGGCCAAGCGCGTTCCGGCATCCAGCTTGGTATCGCCCGCGATGACGCCGTATGCATGGTTGAGGAGCGCGATCGCGGAAAGCACCGCGGTGTCCTCGCCAAAGCGGCGATGCACGGTCGGCTTGCCGCGGCGCATCGCGGCGTCATCCATGCAGGGCAGGTCATCGACGACCAACGAGGCCGCGTGGATCAGTTCCAGTGCGCAGCCGAAATCGAGAGCCGCGAGTTCGCGTCCGCCGAAATGAGCTGCGGACAGCATGGCCAAACGGGGACGAACCCGCTTGCCCGCCCTCAGACAAATGTCGCGCACGGCATCGATCAACGGCCTGGGCGCCGAATCCGCCGGCGGCAGCACTTGCCGCAGACGCAGATCGACCGATATCCGCCAGGCAGCGGACGAATCCGGCAAGTCGACATTCCACGCGGCGGCGCTTTTCGGTAGAGCGCTGGCCATGGTCATCGCCTCTCCCCGCGCCCGAACGCAGAAATGCCGCCGGTTCGTGGTTCAAGCACAGTTGGATTTTTGATTGCCCCATCCCCCAGACTGAAAACCGTTTCCCCTTATTGGCACCTAACTTGACCGCCGTCGCAATCTTCCCGGTGGTGCGTCCTCGCTCGAAATCGCCCCGCTCAACGACCGCCCTCCGCCAAAAGCTTCAGTTTGAGCTCGCGGATCGGCCGGACCCAAAGAAAACCGAACGAGACGCATCCTTTCCGGCTGACGACCGCGTGGTGGATTCGATGGGCCTGTATCCGGGCGCGCCAAAACTTGCGCCGACCATCCAGAGGCACCGGAAATCGCTCGTGAACAAGTCCATCGTGGAACACCGCGTAAGCGGCGCCATATGCGGTGATCCCAAGCCCCAGCGGCAGCCACCATCCGGATACATTGACACCAAGCCAGATAAATAAAATTGCCGGCAGGGCGAAAATCACGGCGAACAGATCGTTGCGTTCGAACCGATCACGGCGCGGTTCATGGTGGCTGCGGTGCCAGCACCACAATGCGCCATGCATGACGAATCGGTGCGTCACATTAGCGACCGCCTCCATGCCGCCAAATGCGGCAAGGAAGATAGCGATTTTCGCGGCGACGACGACCATCGGCAAATCTCCGGACCGTCCGGATGGCGTTCGAAGACCAATCTTGACCCGCCATCCCAAAGATTGAAAGCCGCTCCTTCGTTCCGAGCATCTCAGCGAGAGGGGCGCACTGCGACGGAACGATGGTGCCAGCGAAGATTTTGATCTTTGCGCATGTTCCAATCGAATCGGTTCGCCTGCCGACGGGAAAGGGCCAATGGCTGCTACCCGTCTTGAAGATCAGCGGTAATCCGGGTGTGCCGGCTTGCTTCGGACCCGCGCCGGCTCAGCGCGGCCTCCGGCAGGCGCCGCCCTCGCGCTGCCGCGCGAGCGGGCGAAGCGCGCGATCCAGTCGCCGAAGCGGTCCATGTAAAGGTAGGTGACCGGAATCGTGTACAGCGTCAGCGCCTGCGAAACAATCAGCCCACCCACCACCGCGACGCCCAAAGGCTGACGCAGCTCGGCGCCGGAGCCAAGCGCCAACGCGATCGGCATCGTGCCGAGGATCGCCGACATTGTCGTCATCATGATCGGCCGGAAGCGCAGCGTCGCCGCCTCGAAGATCGCTTCTTCCGCCGTCTTGTTCCCGTTGCGCCGGCGCTCCAGCGCGAAGTCGATCATCATGATCGCGTTCTTCTTGACGATGCCGATCAGCATGATGAGCCCGATGATCGCTATCACCGTCAGGTCGAAGCCGAACAGCATCAGGCATAAGAGCGCGCCGACACTCGCGGACGGCAGGCTCAAGAGGATCGTCACCGGATGGATGAAGCTTTCGTAGAGCACCCCTAGCACGACATAGACGGCGAAAATCGCCGCCGCGATCAGCAAGGGTTGTGTGGACAGCGAGCTTTGAAACGCCTCCGCGGTGCCCTGGAACGAGGTCTCGACCGTCTTCGGCAAGCCGATCTGCCGCGCCGCCTGCTGAATTCGGTCGACCGCCTGGCCGAGTGACGTGCCGGGCGCCAGGTTGAACGAGATGGTCACCGCGGGGAATTGGCCCTGGTGATTGACCGCAAGCGTTGTCGTGGTCGGCTTCAGGGTGGCGAAGTCGCTGAACGGAATCAGCTGGCCGCCGCTGCCGTGGACATAGAGCCGCGACAGCGCCGACACGTCCTCCTGGTATTGCGGCTCGACCTCGAGCACCACGTGATAGGTATTGAGCGTGCCGTATATTTGGGTGACATAGCCCTGCCCGAACGCGGCATTCAGCGTCGTCTCGATGCTCTGCGGGCTGATCCCGAGTCGGGAGGCGAGGTCGCGGTCGATATTGACCGTCAACTGCGGGCTGGTCGATTCCAGGTCGCTGGCGACATCCTGCAGACCGGGGACGCCTTTGAGCCTATCCTCCAGCTTCGGCGCCCAGGAATAGAGCTCCTGCATGTCGACGTCTTGCAGCGTGTACTGGTATTGCGTGCGCGTCAGCCGTCCGCCGATGCGGATGCTCACGACGGGCTGCAGGTAGGTGGTGATCCCCGGTACCTTGGCGAGCTCGCCGCGCAGCCGTTGCATCACCGCGCCGATCGCCGGACGCTGGCCTTCCGGCTTGAGGCTGACGAACAGGCGCCCGGTATTAAGGCCCGAACTGCCGCCGCCGCCGATCGCCGAGCCGACGCTCGCGATCGCCGGGTCCTTCATGACCTCGGCCGCGGCGCGCTGCTGCAGATCGGCCATTCCCATGAAGGACACATCGGGCGAGGCCTCGGTGAAGCCGTAGATCATCCCGGTGTCCTCATCGGGGAAGAAACCCTTGGGGATGATCACGATCAGCACCGCGGTCAGCGCGATCAACGCAACGTTGAACAGCATCACCCACAGCCGCATCCGCAAGACCCATTTGAGCGAGCGCTCGTAGCCCCGGAACGTCGCGTCGAAGGCGCGCTCGCTCCACTGATAAAGCCGGCCGTGCTTGACCTCGCGCGGGTCCTTCAAAAACAGCGCCGCCATCATCGGCGACAGGGTCAGCGCAATCAGCGCCGAGAGGATGATCGCGGCGGTGACGGTAATCGCGAACTCGCGGAAGAGCCGCCCGATGATCCCGCCCATGAACAGGAGCGGGATGAACACCGCAATCAACGACACAGTGATCGAAACGATGGTGAAGCCGATCTCGGCTGAGCCTTTGAGCGCGGCAGTCTTCGCGTCGTGACCTTGCTCGAGGTAGCGAAAGATGTTTTCGAGCATCACCACGGCGTCGTCGACAACGAGGCCAACGGCGAGCGTCAACGCCATTAGCGACAAATTGTCGAGGCTGTATCCGCCGAGATAGAGCGCGGCGAAACTGCCGACCAGCGACAAAGGCACGGTAATGCTGGGGATGACCGTCGCCCATAGGCTGCGCAGAAAGACGAAGATCACCAGGACA
This sequence comes from Allostellaceae bacterium, assembly GCA_035504235.1. Classification (GTDB taxonomy): domain Bacteria; phylum Pseudomonadota; class Alphaproteobacteria; order ATCC43930; family CGMCC-115725; genus DATARH01. The sequence continues at coordinate 26,682 of DATJSH010000085.1, forward strand.
ACCAAGACGACCGTGAAGGCCAGCGTCATCTTCACGTCCCGAAAGCTGGCGCTGATCGACAGCGAGCGGTCGCTGACCATGGTCAGCTTCACCGAAGGCGGGATACCGGCCTGCAAGGCCGGCAGCATGTGCTTGATGCGATTGACCAACTCGAGCGTATTGGAACCCGGCTGCCGCCAGATCCCAATCATCTCGCCGATGTGGTTGTTGACCCAGTCGAGCTGGAGCGGCACGTCGGATCCGTCGACCACGCGGCCGATATCAGAGATGCGAACGGGCTGACCGTTGCGATAGGCGATGATGACCTTGCCAAGTTGATTGACGTCGAACAACTGACTATTGGCGCCGATCTGGTAGGCCTGTTGCGGCCCTTGCAGCGTACCGATCGGCAATTCGACCGTGGTGCTGTCGATCGCATTGGCGACATCGTCGAAGCCGAGCCCGCGGGAGGCGAGGGCGCCCGGATTCACCTGCACGGTCGGCGCGTATTTCTGCTCGCCGAAGATCACCACCTGGCCGACACCGGGAAGCATCGAAATGCGCTGCGCGATATTGAGGTCGGCGTACTGATCGAGTTGGTGCAACGTCATCACGTCAGAGGTCAGGCCGAGGATCAGCACGGGCTGATCGGCCGGGTTGACCTTTTTGTAGGTTGGCGGGCTCGGCAGGCTTTTCGGCAACTGCCCGCTCGCGGCGTTGATCGCGGACTGTACGTCGGACGCGGCGCCATCAATGCTCCGCGACAGGTCGAACTGGAGCGCGATGACGGTTGTCCCCTGAACGCTCGTCGAGGTGATCTGGTTGACTGAGGGCAGATCGGCGAATTGCCGTTCGAGAGGCTGCGCCACCGACGCGGCCATGATCTTAGGGCTGGCGCCAGGAAGGGTCGCGGTGACTTGCAGCGTCGGGAAATCAACCGTCGGCAGCGCCGCGACCGGCAGCAGATTGTAGCCGATCGCACCGCCGACAAAGAGCGCCATCATCAACAGTGCGGTCGCGATCGGCCGCCGGATGAATGGTTCCGAGATGCTCATCGGATGCGCACCGCGGCCCAGGGCATCGCGACTCCGGGCGTCATCGCGGGTTGACCCCTTGGCCGCCGGGCGCCGGCGTATTGACCCCGGTGCTGCCGACGCCCTCCGGGCCGATCTCCGGCTCTTGCGCGTTCATCTGCCCGGGTTCGCCTTGCTGGACGGCGACCTTGGCGCCGGGGAACAGCCGGTTGGTTCCCGAAACCACGACCTTGTCGCCGGCCCGCAGACCCTTGCCGATCAGCGCGGTATTGTTTTCGATCTGCATGACATCGACACCGCGCGTGTCGACCGTCGAATCGGGCTTGATGAAATAAACGAAGCTGCCTTTCGGCCCCATCTGCACCGCGGCAGATGGCACGGTCACACCGTTCTTGACCGTGTCGAGGACGAGATGGGCATTGACGAAGGCGCCCGGCCATAAAATCTCGTTATCGTTGGGAAACGTCGCCTTGAGCGTCACCATGCCGGTGGTCTGGTCGACCTGGTTGTCGATCAGGGTCAGCTTCCCTTCCGCGATTTGTTTCGCGTCACTGGCGTCGAAGGCGGCGACGGCCAACGGATGCTCTGCCATTTGCTCGCGGATGCGCGTGAGGCTTGCCCCTGACAGCGAGAAGGTGACAAAGATTGGCTTCATCTGGGTGATGACGACCAGCGGCGTCGCGGCGCTCGCCAGAACAAGATTGCCGATATCGACCTGGCGGCGGCCGGTGCGGCCGTCAATCGGCGAGCGGATCGAGGTGTAGTCGAGATTGACTTTGGCCTGCTCGACTTGCGCCTTGTCGCTGTCGACCGTCGCCTGATCGGAAGCGACGGTCGCCTTGTCGTTGTCGTATTGCTGCCGGGTGACCGCGATCTGCGTGTTCACGAGCGCCGCGTCGCGAGCCAGGTTGAGCTGGGCGTTCGAGAGGTTGGCTTGGTCCTTCTCCTGGTTGGCGATCGCCTGGTCGAGCGCTGCCTGGTAGGGACGCGGGTCGAGCTGAACCAGCAAATCGCCCGCCTTGACGTCCTGTCCCTCCTTGTATGCGACCTGGACGATGTTGCCGTCGACACGGCTCTTGACCGTTACCGTGTTGTAGGCCTGCACCGAGCCGATACCGCGCAGGATGATAGGAACGTCTTCCGCCTTTGCCGCGGTCGCGAAAACGGGCACCGCCGCTTGCTGCCCAGACTGTGCCTGCCCGGTTTCCGGCGCGGCGTTGGCCCTGTGATGGTGCGCGGAAACCAGCCAGGCCACCACACACGCGGCGGCGACGGCGCCGAGCATCGCCATAAACTTGCGTGAAGATTGCACCGGAATAACCTGCGACTGCCGGATATGAGATAACGCCGCGCCGCTCCGATTATCCCCGCAACGCAGTTCACCGCTCTGTTGCGGGGATGGCGCCGACGGTTCCTGCCAATGACCTGATTGCCGCCAATGTTGCGTGCCGGGTCCGCCGGCCTCAGCTCAGCGGCTTCCGTCAGCTCTTAGGCCGAGCGGCGTGCCGTCTGCGGCGCGGCGCGATCGAAGGCGCTGTCCGGCCAGGCGAGGCCGTAATGCTCGCGCAGGGTGGCGCCCTCGTATTCGGTTCGAAACAGACCGCGCTTCTGCAGGATCGGGATGACCTCGGCGTTGAAGGCGTCGAGTTGCACCGGCAGCAAAGGCGGCATGACGTTGAACCCGTCGGCGGCGCCGTGGTGGAACCAGTCTTCGATCAAGTCGGCTATCTGCTCCGGGGCGCCAGCGGTCACATAATGGCCGCGCGCGCCGGCCAAGTAGCCGAGCAATTGCCGCAAGGTCGGCTTGTCGCGCCGCACGAGGTTGAGAATGACCTCGGTTCGGCTGCGCGCCGCCTGGACCGTCGCGGGATCGGGAAAATCCTCGGGCCGCAAGGGTCGGTCGAGCGGCAGGCCGGAGAAATCATGCCCGCCAAAGCGGTTCGACAGCCGCTTGCGGCCGACTTCGGGGTCGGTGAGGTCGTTGGTCTCGCGCGCCAAGCGCTGCGCCTCCGCCTCGGTGCCGGCGATCATCGGTGAGAGCCCCGGCAGGATCAGCACCTGGGCCGCGTCGCGGCCTTCCTCGACCGCCAGCCGCTTGAGGTCGGCATAGAACTCCTGCGCCGTCGCTTTCGCCATGTGCGCGGTGAACACTGCCTCGGCGTGCCTTGCCGCGAAGCGCCGCCCGGTATCGGACGACCCAGCCTGCACCAGCACCGGCCGCCCCTGCGGACAGCGCGGCATGTTGAGCGGTCCTTCGATCTTGTAGAAGTCGCCGCGATGATCGATCGGCCGGATGCGGTCCGCTCGTGCGTATTCCCCGCTTGCCCGGTCGTCGAGCACGGCGTCGTCGGCCCAGCTGTCCCACAGCGCCTTGACGACGGTCATGAATTCTTCGCCGCGGGTGTAACGGTCGGCATGACTGACCTGGCCGTCGCCACCAAAATTGGCCGCGGCGGTCGCCAGCCACGAGGTTACGATGTTCCATGCCGCGCGGCCATTCGAGATGTGGTCGATCGAGGCGAATTGTCGGGCGAGGTTGAAGGGTTCGGTGTAGGTGGTCGAGCAGGTGGCGATGAGCCCGATGCGCTGGGTCGCCACGGCGACCGCCGCCAGCACCGTCAGCGGCTCGAGCCAGGTGCGTGCCGCCTGCGCCACGTCGCCGCCCAGCGCCAGTTGGTCGGCGAGGAAGATGGAGTCGAACTTGGCCGCCTCGGCGCGCTGCGCCAGGTCCTGGTAATAGCGGATGTCGGTCAGCGGCAGCGGCGAGGTATCCGGGTGCCGCCACGACGCCTCGTGGTGCCCGCGGCTGTGGATGAACAGGTTGAGGTGCAACTGCCGTTTCATGCCGCTCAATCCATATGTCCGGGCCTTGCTGCCGCGCGCATTGTGAAGGACACGGCAGCGCGGCGCCAGCGGTTACGGCCGCTTCAGGAGCCGTGCATCGGGCGGGACGGGGTCGTCGGCGAGTTGCACGGCGCGGTGCCGCGCTTGCGCCTCCTCGATCAGCAGCGACAGGAGCGCGGTGAAGCCAACGGGTTCCGGCGCCGCCTCCCACAAATAGAAACCGAATGAGCCGGGACACGGGTTGACCTCGTTGAGCCAGACCTCGCCGGTCGCTTCATTACTCAAGAAGTCGATGCGCGGCGCACCCGTGCCGCCGACCGCCTCGAAGGCGGCGATCGCCCAGCGCCGCAGATTGTCCGCAAACGCTTGCGGCAGGTCGGGGTTGATCTCGCGGGTCAGCGACAGCATGCCCTGGCTCGATTGCCCGAGCAACTTGCCGCCAGCGATCTTGCTGTCGCCGCCGGAGAGATATTTCTGGCGGAAGTCGAGCAGTTCCTCGACCCGTTTCGGCCGCTCGATCGCCGAGCATCGGATAGCCCCGCCAAAGCGCGCCACCGAGACGTTGTACTCGACGAGGTTCGGCACAAACGGCTCGATCAGTGCCTGTGCGTCGAGCCGGAAGATCGCCGCCAGCAACGCCCGCGCTTCCTCGATAGTCTCGGCCTTGCCGACACCGATGCTGCTGCCGAGATGCACCGGCTTGACGATGCAGGGAAAGCCGATATTGGCGAGCTGCATCTCTTCGGTCAGCGCCTCCGCTCCGGGCAGCCCGCTCGCCGGACGGTCGATCACCGCCTGGCGCAGCAGCGGGATGCCGCTGCCTTCGAGCGCGCGCTTGGTCACGGCCTTGTCCATGAGCACCGCCGAGGCCAGCGTGCGCATCCCGGTATAGGGAATGTTGGCGGCCTCGCAGAGGCCCTGCATCTGCCCATCTTCGCCGCCCGAGCCGTGAAACGCGAGCAACGCCACGTCGAACTCGGTCGGCGGCCGGCGCGAGAAGAGCCCGGTCTGGCGCGGGATGAGCCGTCCGCCACTGTCCGCGGCGATATCGAGCGTCACTTCGGTCAACTTGGCGCGCAGCTGCGCGCCGGGCAGGTAGTTCCGGCGCTCGTCGAGACCCGGCCCGATGAGCCAGTCGCCCTGCGGTGTCACATAGACGACGAAGGCGTCGAACCGCGCCTGGTCGAGCGCCGCAACGGCCTGCAGTCCGGTTACGACACTGACATCGTGCTCCGGCGAGCGGCCGCCGAGGAACACCGCAATTCGGGTTTTCATCGCGATGTCTTATCCTATAGGCAAGGGGGCAAATGCTACTCGAACGTCAGGATATAGATGCGGCGGGAACGCGCTTTGCCGCCTTTCGCCTCGCCGGCGTCGCGCGCGCCGACGCGCCGGAATTGGTCTGGGCGCATGGCTGGGCGCACAGTCATCTGTCGCTGGCGCCGCTCGCCGAGGCGATGCGAGGACGGGCCGATTCGTGGCTGGCGGATCTGCCGGGGTTTGGCGCGTCGCCGCTGCCGCCGGGTCCCTGGGGCACAGCGGATTATGCCGATGCGATGGCCGACTGGCTGGCGACGTTGCCGGCGCGCAAGCGAGTGTGGGTCGGCCACTCCTTCGGCTGCCGTGTCGGGTTGCAGCTAGCGGCACGACATCCCGAGGCAGTGGCCGCCTTGTTCCTGATCGCCGCCGCCGGGTTGCCGCCGCATCGCTCGCTGGCGACGCGGCTCCGACGCATGCCGCGACGCCTCGCGTTTCGTGCGACGCGGGCGATGACCCCCGAAGGGCCGGCGCGCGAACGGTTGCGCGAGCGCTACGGCAGCAGCGATTACCGCACCGCCGGGGCGATGCGCCCGGTGCTGGTGAAGGCGGTGAACGAGGACCTGACCGCCGTCGCCCGTCGCATCGGACTGCCGGTGATGCTGGTGCATGGCGAGGCCGACACCGAAAGCCCGCCGGAGATCGCGACCCGGCTGCACGCGTTGATTACCGGCTCGCAGCTGCATCTGCTGCGAGGATTCGACCATCTGACGATCCTTGGTGACGGGCGGCACCAAGTGATCCATCTGCTCGGCGAATTGCTGGTGAGCCTCAAATGAGCGGCCTCTTCGCGCTCGCCGGTTTTGCGCTGCTCGCGCTCAAGCGGCTCCTGACCTATCTCCATCTTTTTCAGCAAGAGGAATACGATAACCGGCGCTTTCTCGCATGGGTCGCAAAGAGTCGCGCCTTCGACCGCCGGTTGTCTGTTGCTTTTCTTGCCGTATGGCTGATGCAGCTTGTGCTGCACGGGGTTCCGGATTGGGCATTTGGTGCGCTTGCCGGCGTAGCTGCGGCAGCGATCGCCGCGTTCGAGCCCGACCCGCGCAAGACCGCCAAGAAGCGGCTGACGATGACTGCGCGCGCCATGCGTATCTATCTTGTCGCGCTGGGCCTCTTGGCGCTTGTCGGTGTCGCCGCGGCATTGCTGACCGGCCCGATTGTCTTATGGATCGTACCGGTGCAGTTGGTGCCGCTGGCGCTTGTCGCCGGCAATCTGCTGCTCGCGCCGGTCGAGGCAAGGACGCAGCACCGCTATTGGGACGAGGCGCAGGCGACCCTGCGCCGCATCGACCCGATGGTCATCGCCATCACCGGCTCCTATGGTAAGACCTCGGTCAAGCACATCCTCGGCCACGTGCTCGAAACCGCGGCGCCGACGCTGATCACCCCCGGCAGCGTCAACACCGCGATGGGCATCGCGCGGGTGATCCGCGAGCAGCTGCAACCGCATCAGCGCTTTTTTGTCGTCGAGATGGGCGCCTACGGGCCGGGCTCGATCCGCCGGCTCTGCGAGTTGACGCCGCCGAAAATGGGCATCGTCACCGCGATCGGCATGGCGCATTACGAGCGCTTCAAATCGCTGGAGACCGTTGCCGAGGCCAAGTTCGAGCTTGCCGAAGCGACGGCCGTGCAAGGCGGTACGGTGATCGCCGCCGCCGACGTGCTGGAATTTGCCGCGCCGCAGCGTTTCGCGGCAGCGCATCCCGACATTTTCCTGACGGTGGGCGCCCCCGACAATGCCGCAGTCGCCGTCACCGCGATGCGCCAGGACATCGACGGCATTGCGGTCCGCGTGACCTGGCGAGACCAGCAATACGAGCTGCGCGCGCCGCTCTTCGGACTGCAGCAGGGCAAGAACGTGGCGCTCGCCTTTGCCGCCGCCTGTACGCTCGGCCTCCCGCCGGAAGATGTCGTCGCCAGCCTGCGGTCGACACCACAGATCGCGCACCGGCTCGAGGTGAAGCGCGAGCGGAACGGCGCGACCTTGATCGACGACGCCTACAACTCCAACCCGGTGGGTTTTGCCGCGGCGCTCGACGTGCTCGATTTGCTGCGCGGGGCGGAGGGCCGGCGCATCCTCGTGACCCCCGGCATGGTCGAACTCGGCGCAGCGCACGATGACGAGCACCGCCGTATCGGCCGGCTCGCCGCCGCACATGTCGATGTGCTGGTCGCGGTGGCGCCGCACCGCGTCGCACCGCTCGCCGAGGCTTTCAAGGAGACCGCCCCCGCGGCCGAGGTCGTCTCCTGCCCCGGTTTTGCCGAGGCGCAGGCGTGGATGGCGCGCAACATCGCGCCGGGCGACGTGGTGCTGCTAGAGAACGACCTGCCCGACCTCTTGGAGCAAAAGCTTCGCCTTTAGGCTTTAACCGCCTTGGCGATCAATACCGTGCCCGGCAGGCGCATCCCGGCGCGAGTCAGGTAGGGCGCGTAGGCGGCCGCAGTTTCAGCGACGATCGCCTGGCGCACGCTTTCGGGCGCCTGCTTTTCTTCCATCAGCCGCCAGGCAGGGCCGAACATGGCGGCGTGCTCTGCCTCGCTTTTTGCGGTCAGGCCGATGATCTTGAACCCTTGCGGCGCGATGTCGATCTCGGCGAACCCGGCCTTGACGAGGATGTCGCGCAAATAGGCGGGGTCACGAAACGCCATAGGCCCGGGCGCGTGGGGGTCGACCGACGCAGGTTCGCCGAGATGCTTCGCCGCGATGTCGAACGGGATCTTCCAGTGTGCGTTCTCCGCCATCGATGCCCAGACCGCCATGCAAAGCCGCCCGCCGCGCCGCAACCCCGCGAACAGGTTGGTGAAGGCGGCGACCGGGTCGGCGAAGAACATCACGCCGAAGCGCGAGATCAGCAGGTCGAAGCTGTCAGCCGGAAAGCGCTGCGCCTGCGCATCGGCCCGGATCAGCGCGATGTTCGACACGCCGGCTTTGGCGATGTTCTCGCGCGCCTGGTCGAGCATCGGCTCGGAAATGTCGATGCCGGTGACGTGGCCGCTGGGTGCCACCGCCTGGGCGAACGGAATCGCCGTCGCGCCGGTGCCGCAGCCGATGTCGAGCACCCGCTCGCCGGGTTGCGGCGCCGCCGCGCGTTGCAAGAGGTGCGCGGCCTCGATATTGCGCGCTTCCTGAAGCCCCGCGCGGGCGACCCAGCGCGGCCCAGCGACCTTGTTCCAGTATTCTCCCATCGCCGCGTTGTCGGGCATCGGTGCCTCCCTCGCCTCTCATCCGCCTCTCCCGAAATGCGGAGAGGGGAGAGCAGTCACGGCTACTTGCCGAGCACGCCGTCGGCTTTGAGACCGTCGATCTCGCCGGCGCTCATGCCGAGCCAGCCCTGCAGCACCTCGCCGGTATGCTGGCCGAGCAGCGGTGATGGCTTGACCTTGGCCGGCGAGCCGTCAAAGCGCACCGGCCAGGCCGGCATCTTGACCGTGCCGGTCGTGGGATGCTCGAAGGTCTGCATGATGCCGCGCTCGGCGAGCGACGGGTCGGCCATCAATTCGGCGGTGTCGAACACCGCGCCGGCCGGCACCCCCGCCTCGCCGATCAGCTTCATCGCCTCATCCTTGCCGTGCTCGCGGGTCCAGGCGGAGATGATCTCGTCGACCTCGGCGGCGCGCTGGCTGCGCGCGTTCTGTGTGTCGTAGCGCTCGTCGCCCGCCAAATCCTCGCGACCGATGACGCGCAACAGGCGCTGCCAATGTTCGGGGTTGGCGCGGCTGCAGAACACATACACATAGTCGTTCGGCCCGCCCGGCTTGCACGGGTAGAGCGCCGAGGGCACGAGCCCGCCGGGCTGTGACTTGGCGCTGCCACCGCGCGGCGGCGCTTTGCCCGATGCCTGGGTGCGCGAGAAGGGCACGCGCATGTAGTGGATCATCGCGTCCTGCATCGCGACCTGGAGCCGGCGGCCCTGGCCGGTCTTGGCCCGCTTGTAAAGCGCACCCAGAATGCTGATCGCCATCAGCATCCCGGTGCCGGTGTCGCCGAAGCTGGGGCCGGGCTTGACCGGCGCCTGCCCGGCCTCGCCGGTGACGCTGGTCGGGCCGCCCGCCGCCTGCGCGATCATGTCGAAGGCAAGGTTCTTCTCATACGGGCTGCCGGTGCCGAAGCCCTTGACCTGGCAGTAGATGATGCCGGGGTTGATGTTCTTGACCTCGTCATAGCCGAGGCCGAGCCGCTCGATCGTGCCGGGCGCCATGTTCTCGATCGTGACGTCGGCCTTGGCGAGCAACGCCTTGACGATTTCGAGGCCGCGCGGCGATTTGAGGTCGACCGTCAGCGATTTCTTGTTGGCGTTGAACTGGTGGAAATACCACGGGTCCTTGTCGGGCGCGCCGGGTCCTTGCAGGCGGCGCCCGGGGTCGCCGGTCAGCGGGTTCTCGATCTTGACGACCTCGGCGCCGAGCCAGGCCAGCGATTCGGTGCAGGACGGCCCCGCCTCGAACTGGGTGAAATCGACGATTTTGATGCCTTCGAGGCAATCGATCTCAACGCCGAGATTCGCCATGTCAAATCCCCCCGGAAAGTTGCGTACACAGTAGCGCTCCTCTCGGCGAGGCGCCATTTTGAATTGGCTTCACGGCGAGAGCCGGGGGCCGCTCACCCAAGTTCTCGGGCGCTGAAAACTGGGATCCGGCTTCGCCGGGACCCTTAAGAGGGCTTGAAGAACTATCCCGTCAGCCGGTCCAGCCGCTTTTCGACGAGCTTGACGAAAAGGCTCGAGCCGAAGGGCAGCGCCGCGTCGTTGAAGTCGTAACCCGGGTTGTGCACCTCGCAGGCGCCTTCTCCGTCAACGTCGCCATTGCCGATTTGGATATAGGCGCCGGGGACCACGCGCAACATCCAGGCAAAATCTTCCGACGCCATGGTTGGCGTCATCGAGCGGTTGATGTTCTCCTCGCCGACGACGTCAGCCGCGCAATCGAGGATGAATTGCGTCTCGTCCGTATGGTTCATCAGCACCGGGAACAGCAGGCGGAAATCGAGTTCGGCCTTGGCGCCAAACCCGGCCGCGACGCTCTCGGCGATATGGCGCATCCGCTCTTCGACGAGTGTCATCACCTGGTCGCTGAAGCACCGCACGGTGCCGCCCAAAACCGCCTTGTCGGGAATCACGTTGTAGGCCTGGCCGGCATGGAAGCGGGTGATGCTCACCACCGCGGTCTCGACCGGCCGCACGTTGCGCGAAACGATCGTTTGCAAGGCCGAAGCGATGGCGGAGCCGACAACCACCGGATCGACACCGGATTCGGGACGCGCCCCGTGCGAGCCGACGCCCGTGATGTCGATGTCGAAATAGGCACCGCTTGCCATCATCGCGCCGGACCGCGTCTGGAACTTGCCGACCGCCAGTCCCGGCCGGTTGTGCATGCCGAAGAGCACATCGCACGGGAAGCGCTCGAACAGCCCGTCGTCGAGCATTGCCGACGCGCCGCCGAGCCCCTCCTCGGCCGGCTGAAAGATGAAATGCACCGTGCCGTCAAAATTGCGCGTCTGCGACAGGTACCGCGCCGCGCCGAGAAGCATCGTCGTGTGCCCGTCATGGCCGCAGGCATGCATCTTGCCGTTATGGGTGGAGCGATGGCCGAAGGTGTTGGCTTCGAGGATGGGTAAGCAGTCCATGTCGGCGCGCAAGCCGATCGAGCGCGGCGAATTGCCCACCTGCAGCCGGCCGACGAGCCCAGTCTTGCCGATGCCGCGGGTCACCTCGATGCCGAATTGTTCCAGCTTCGCCGCGACCAGGTCGGCGGTCCGCGTTTCCTCGAAGCCGAGCTCGGGATGCGCGTGGATGTCGCGCCGCCAGGCGGTCATGTCGTTGTGGTAGGCGGTGATGGCGTCAAGCGGCGGCATGAAATTTCCCTCAATTTTATTCAGTTTAGCGCAGCGTGCGCGGCCAGCGCGAGCGTATAGAGCCCGGTCGCACCGAGCACGATGAGCGCCAGCGCCCCGGCGGCGGCCTCGCCCATCCTGTCGCCGACCCGCAGCCCGAGGCGGCCGCCGACCCAGACAAAGGGCAAAAGGCTCAGTGCGATCAGCCAATCGCGCGCCGGCACGCCGATGAAAATCGCATTCGCTGTCAGCGTCGCGGCGTAGATCAACGCGAAGAAGCCGATCAGTGTGGCGCGCACCGAGCGCATCGGCGCGCCACCCAGCATCAGGTAGATCAGCACCGGCGGGCCGGCCATGCCGACGAGGCCGGTGGCGACCCCGGCGACCGCGCCGACCGCGAAGTCGCCGCGCGGCCCGGTCGCGATGCAATGCGTGATCCCGCGATAGCGCAACCACGCCAGCACGATCGCAAAGCCGGTGACAATGGTGCCGGCGACCGTCCCGACGATCGTCGGGTTCGCATGATGGAAGGCGATAATGCCGAGCGGCAAAGCCACAAGGCTGCCGACCGTCAGGCGGCGCAGCAGACCGCGATCGGCCGAGCGATAAAGCCCCGGCATCACAAACAGCGACACCGCAAGGCTGATAATGACAATGATCGGAACCGCCTCGGCTGGGGGCGACAGCAGCAGAAAAAAAGGCACCGCCAGCACCGCGAAGCCGAACCCGTTGGTCGCCTGCAGCAGGGAAGCGGCAAAACACGTCACCACGAGCCCGGCCCAATTCGTCCAATCCACCGTCAGCCTGCGCCTCGCGTGCGAGCTTCTAAAGCGGTTCCGTAGGAGCGCGTCGTTATAGTCCAATGCTCCCAGGGCGTCTTGTGCACAAGGGCCGGACGGCATGGCAGCGCCTCGTAAATTCGGACGTGACGCCGCGGCCCGGCAGTAGCAAGCTTCCCACAAACCCAACAAAAGAAGACGGGAGGAGAGGCCCCATGACCATCGAGCGGATGCTGAAGGAAGAGACGCCGTCGCGCGTCCTGGTGGCGCGGGTCTTGGCCGAAGCCGGCATCGAATATGTCTTTGGCATCTCCGGCGGGCATACCGGGCGCATCATCTCGGGCCTCGCGCAGGTGCAGAACCAGGTGCGCATGGTGACGGTGCGCGAGGAATCGCTCGCCGGCGTCATGGCAGAGGTGTATGGGCGCCTCACGCGGCGGCCCGGCGTGATGATCGGGCAGGGGCCGTGGGTGCTCGGCAACGGGCTGATCGGCACGCTCGAGGCGTATCTCTCGTCGTCGCCGATGGTGCTGCTGACCGATTTCTCCGATGCGCCGCATTTCCACCTGCACGCGCCCTATCAGCAGGCGACCGGCGATTACGGCAGCTGGGACGCGCGTCGTGCGTTTGGCGGCGTCACCAAGCAGGTGATGCAGGCGCACGAGCCGCTCGAAGCGGTTCAGGCGACGCAGCTCGCGATCAAGCACGCGCTTTCGGGGCAGATGGGACCGGTGGCGATCCTCTTCAGCCACGACTCATTGGCCGGCACGATCACCCCCGACCAGCCGCCGCCGCTCTACCCGACACGCTTCTACCTGCCGCCCGATCCGCCGCCGATCGACGTGGCGCAAATCGACCAGGCGGCCGAGCGCATCCTCGCCGCGCGAAGGCCGATCATCATCGCCGGCAACGGCGTGCGCATCTCGCAGGCCTATGAGGAATTGCAGCAGATCGCCGAGACGCTCGGCCTCCCGGTCGGCACCACGGCGGCCGGCAAGGGCACCTTTCCCGAGACGCATCCGCTCGCGCTCGGTGTGTTCGGCACGTTCGGCACGCCGGCGGCCAATGCCTGCATCGGCGAAGCCGACCTCGTGCTGGTGCTCGGCTCCAAGCTCTCGCCCAGCGACACCGCCTGGGCCAATGGCAAGCTGCTCGATCCGACCCGGCAATCCTTCATCCAGGTCGATATCGAGCCGCGCAACGCGTCATGGACCATTCCGGCCGAGCAGGTCGTGCTCGGCGACGTCAAGGTGTTCCTCGGCCAATTGCACGAGGCGTTGCGCACCAAGGCGGGGCATCGCCGCGAGGAAGCCGAGAAGCGTGTTGCGGCGCACCGCGCCGCGCACGGCTATTTCAACACCCCGGCCTATGACAGCGACGACAAGCCGATCCTGCCGCAGCGGGTGATCGGCGAATTGATGAAGAACCTGCCGGAAAACGCGATCGTCACCTGCGATGCCGGCGAGAACCGCATCCTGATGACGCATTTCTACCAGACCAAGATGGCCGGTGGCTTCCTGCAGGCGGCGGGGTCGGGGCCGATGGGGTTCGGCATCCCGGCGGCACTGGCGGCAAAACTGGTGCATCCCGACCGGCCGGTCGTCGCGGTGTGCGGCGATGGCGGGTTCGCGATGACGATGAACGGCATGATGACCGCCCTCGAACACGACATCTCGATCATCACGGTGGTGTTCAACAACAACGCGCTCGGCTGGGTGCTACATGGCGGGGGACCGTTTGCCGCCGAGTTCAACGATTTCGACCACGCCGCGATCGCCCGGGCAATGGGCTGCAAGGGCATCCGCGTCGAGGCGGCGAACGACCTGACCCCGGCGCTGCAAGAGGCGCTCGCCGGGCGGGTGCCGACCGTGATCGACGTGCGCACCTCGCTCAAGACGTCGTTCGCCGACGTCACCTCGGCGCTGGCGAACGAGGCGTCGCCGCGGCGGCGGTAGTCAGCAGCTTCCGCCGCCGAACCCGCGGCGCAGCGCGGTGTAGGCGGCGGGCTCGGTCGTCGCGCTCCAGAAGCACGAGAATTTGGGGTCGCCGCGCAGTTCGTGGTCGGCGAAGGCCAGCTGGGTGTCGAGCTGCGGGCAGCCGGGATAGCCGGCGAATTTTTGCAGCTGCTCGAGCCGCGCGCTGCTCCACTGGAAGAGGTAGTGATATCCACCCGGCCCGGCGGCGCAGGCACGGAACCCACTTTCGGTGCGGGCGTGCTCGACCATCGCCTGTATCTGGAAATCCTGGTAGCCGTGCTTGTGCAGCCAGTCGACGATCTCGGCATGCGCCGCTTCCGGAGTCGGCGCAGATGTTGGTTGCGGCGCCGGTTGCGTCGAAAAAACCGAAAGAAACGGCGCTGGTTGCGGCGGCATTGGCCCCGGCACCGCTGACCCCGGCACCGGCAATTTCAGCCCTTCGAAGACCGAACACGCCGACATCGACAGCATGATGGAAAGCCACGCGACGATCGCAGCGCCGTTTCGAACCCCCCTCATGGGGCCGGGAGGCTAGTGCACAAGACGCGCAATCGCAACCCGTTGGCGTCCGCGGCCGAGATTGTCCCAGAGGTTACGGTTGACCGAAACGTAAGCCTTGCTAACTTTTGCCGGCGGATTTCGAGCGCCCGTTTGAGGAGCGAGCCATGAAGCTGATGTGGTTCCACCTGATGCCCTACACCGAGCTGCCCGACGATTTCCGGGAAAAGAACCCGTCAGTGTGGGTCGACATCCATTCCTCGCTGTTCGACCCGCGGCGAGCGCACCACATGTACAACGACTTTATGGACGAGCTCGAATACGCCGCGGAATGCGGCTTTGACGCTATCTGTGTCAACGAGCATCACTCGAACGGCTATGGGCTGATGCCGTCGCCAAATCTCATCGCCAGCTCGCTGGCGCGGCGAACCACCGACACGGCGCTCTGCATCCTCGGCAACAGCCTCGCGCTCTACAATCCGCCGACCCGCGTCGCCGAAGAGTTCGCGATGATCGACTGCATCTCGGGTGGGCGCTTGATCGCCGGCTTTCCGGTCGGGTCGCCGATGGACACCTGTTTTGCCTACGGGCAGAACCCGTCGATGCTGCGCGAGCGCTATTACGAAGCGCACGACCTCGTCAAAAAGGCGTGGACCGCGCCCGACACCTTTGCCTTCAACGGCCGCTTCAACCAGCAGCGCTATGTTAATGTCTGGCCGCGTCCGATCCAGCGGCCGCACCCGCCGATCTGGATCCCTGGCGGCGGCTCGGTCGAGACCTGGCAGTGGTGCGCCGAAATGGACTATGTCTACTGCTATCTGTCGTATTACGGCTACAAGGCCGGGAAATCGACGATGGACGGGTTCTGGGCCGAGATGGCGAAGCTCGGCAAGGACCGGAACCCGAACCGCGCCGGCTTCCTGCAATTTGTCGGCGTCGCCGAGACGCGCGAGCAGGCGATGGAGCTTTACGCCGAGCCGGCCGAGTATTTCTACGGCCGCTGCCTCCACATCGACCCGCGCTTTGCCGGCCCGCCGGGCTACGCGACCGAGGAGACGCAGCGGCGCGGCATCAAGGGCATGGTCTCGCAAGCCGCCGACAACAGCCGCAACAACGAGCACCAGCGCTACGAGACCAAGTTCGCGGCGCTCGCGCGCGAGATGGACTCGATCGTCGACAAGGGCTACGTGATCGTCGGCTCGCCCGACGAGGTCGTCGAGCAACTGACCGAGGTCGCGACCAACCTCAATGTTGGCCACCTGATGATGCTTTTGCAGTTCGGCAACATGTCGAAGGAGCTCGCCAAGTACAACACGGCGCTCTTCGCCGAGAAGGTCATGCCGCGGTTGAAACACGTCCATTCGCAATGGGAAGACCGTTGGTGGCCGCGGCCCATGCACAAGGCCGAGCGCGCCGCTCCGGCGTCGTTCGTGCCGATCGCGCAGGCGGCGGCGGAGTAGTCGCCGGCCATGGCTGAACCCAAGATCACCACAGTCGATGTCAACGGCTTTTCCTGCCGGGTGTGGACCGCCGGCTCAGGACCGAAACTGGGCTTTCTCGCGGGGTTCGGCGGCTTGCCGCAGTGGGTGCCGTTTCTCGACGCGCTGGCAAAAGAACGCACGGTGATCGTGCCCTCGCTCCCCGGCTTTCCCGGCGGTGAGCGCGGTCATGTCGTGCTCGACGGCCATCTCGACTGGCTGCTGGCGACGCGGCAGCTGCTGGAAGGGGCGGGGCTCGCAGCCGCCGACCTCGCCGGAAGCTCGGTCGGCGGCTCGCTGGCTGCAGAGATTGCGGCGCTATGGCCGCAAATGGTCAAGCGCCTAGCGCTGATCGCGCCGTTCGGCTTGTTCGACGAAAACGACCCGGCGACCGACCCCTGGGCGCAGCGCCCCGGCGATGTCGCCGGCCTGTTCTGCGCCGACCCGGCGAAATGGGAAGCGCTCAAGGCCGAGCCCGAAGGCCATAACGACCCGGAATGGCCGATCGAACAGGTCCGCGCCAGCGAGGCCGCGGCCCGCATCTTCTGGCCCCTCGGCAACACCAAGCTCGAAAAGCGGTTGCCGCTCATCGCCGCGCCGACTCTGCTTGTCTGGGGCAGCGAGGACCGCATCATGCCGCGCAGCTACGCCGACAAGTTCGCCCGTGGCATCAAGGTCAAGACCGCAATCAAAATCGTTCCTGGCGCCGGCCACCTCGCCGAAATCGACAAGCCCGAGGAGACGGCAGCGGCGATCCTTGACTGGACGCGCTGAGCGCCGCCCCAGAAAAAATTGAATAAAAGCTCGTTGTGCTAGCCATCGATTTGCGCAACCCTAGGTCGCAATAGACCTGGGGGAGGGCGGCGATGGCTCGGGGACAACAGACCAGCCGACGCGAGCTGTCCGAGGTCCTGGCGGAAGAATACAAGGCGATCACGGAGGAGTGGAGGGTTAACGCCGCGGTCGGAGACAAGCAGTCGATCGACATCGCCCTTGATGCCGCGGGAGATGCGGCGCGCGGCCGCACCCCAAGCCCCCCGAGTGATCCGGACATGGCAGCCGAACAAGCTCGGCGGAAATTGCTCTACAAGGTCGGCCACCAGCTCGACCTAAGCGCCCTCTGCTTGTCGGGCGGAGGCATCCGCAGCGCCGCGATTTCGCTCGGAGTCATTCAGGGGCTGGCGGATCACGGTGTGCTCGACAAGTTCGACTATCTCTCGACGGTTTCGGGCGGCGGCTATATCGGCTCGTGGCTGTCGGCCTGGCTCTACCGCGTGCGCAGGGCGGGCGGCTCGTCGGACGATGTACTGAAGCGACTCGGGTCCCGCAGGAACGCGCCGGATGTGGAGGTGCCGCCGCTCAATCATCTGCGTGAATACAGCAACTATCTTACCCCGAAGCTCGGAATTTTTTCCGCCGACACCTGGGCAGCGCTGGCGATCGTGCTGCGCAATATCGTCGTCAATTGGCTCATCCTGCTCCCGGTGCTGGCGATCCTTGTGACAGTGGTGAAGCTGATTGCGCTGGGGCTGACCGCCCCGGCGCCTCACACGCCCGCGCAGGCACTGGATCAGTGGTCCTTGGCGCAGGAGATAGAACTTAGCGTCGCGATCCTGTGCTGGGCCTGCGGCGGTGTCGGGCTGGGTTATAAGCTGTACCGGCTTTACCGGCCGGCCTATAGCCAGATCCGCCGGGGTCCGGAGCAGTTGGCCGACCAGAAAGCGATGAGGGCCGCACAGGGCTGGTTCATCTGGTTTAGCCTGTTGCCGGCCGTGATCGGCGGGTTCTGTTTTGTTTGGCTTGCCTACAACAAGTTGACGCCTGGACTTTTTTCCAACGTATTCAGTGATTTATGGCCAAATCTCGTTGCCATTGCGGCGGCGGCGCGCCATGCAATCGCCCAGTCCTTGCCCGCTGAGATCACCGCGTTCATTTCGGCCCATGTGCCCGATACATTTCCCGCGCTGGTCGTATTCGCGCTTTGTGTCTACGCTCTGGCGCTGGTAATCGGGTGGACCTTCGCGGCGGTAGCCGCCATGCAACAGGTCTTTCACCGTCCGGCCCCCATTGCTCCTGCGGCGAACGCTCCGGCCCCGAATCCTCCTGCGGCGAACTTTCCCGCGCAACCGCAGCTCAACGGAGCGAGGCGTGCCTGGGCAGCCATATGCCGATGGTTTGTGGTCATGCCCCGGTGGTTTGCCGCCACCTTTATGGGTCGATGGTTGGCGGCCATCTTGGGCATCGGTCGGGCTCGCGCGTTCAACATCCACTTGAGCGACTTCTTGAGTTGGATCATCGCGGTTCTTGTGTTCGCGGCGATGATTTGTGGTGGCGCTTTCGTCATTAATGCGATGGGCGCCCCGATAACGGGAGGCGTTTCCATCGGAGGCGTCACGGTTCAGCGCGAGGCGCTGATCGCGATTTTCGGTGTGCCGTGGTTTCTTCTGACGACAATCCTGGCGCATGACATCTATCTGCTGCTCGACAGCACCTCGCCATACGGCGACGTCGAGCGCGAATGGCTGGCCCGCGGCAGCGGCTGGCATTTCATTGTCGGGCTGGCCTGGATCATCCTGTTCACGGTCGTGCTGCTCGGGCCGGCGGTCTACTATTTCATGCCGCAAACCGTTCACGTCGTGACCGTCATCAGCGGCACGGTGACGGCGCTGCTCGGCAAGAGCGGCCTGACCTCCGCCTCCGGGGAGAAAAGCGACTGGAAGGGCCTCGCCGCCAATATCGGTCTGGCGGTGGCCGGCCCGATCTTCGCGGTTCTGCTGCTCATTCTGCTGTCGGTGGTGATCGACTGGGTGGTCTTTGGCTATCACTACCCCTGCCTGCCGACAGACAGCCACTGGGATCGCTGTCGCAGCGGTGACTGGCTGTTCAGTCTCCGATGGCTCCTGCCATTGGGAATTTCGGTGCTAACCCTGCTGCTTGCCGATCGCTGTTCTAACGTAAATGCGTTCTCGCTCCATGCCGTCTATCGCAACCGGCTGATACGCTGCTTCCTCGGCGGGGCGCGCGATCCGCATCGCCATCCGGACGGTTTCACCGATTTCGACTGGGACGACGATCTGCGCGTCGCCGAATTATGGCGGTTGCCGCGTTTGAGAGGAGAATGGCGGCCGTTCCACGTTATCAACATGACGCTCAACGTCGCCGACACCAACCGCCTCTCCTGGCAGCAGCGCAAGGCGATGCCGTTTTCCGTAAGCCCACTCTCCTGCGGCAACGCCGATCTCGGCTATCGTCCGACTTGGTGCTATGCCGGGCCGCCACCCAAGCATGATCCGCAGCCTGATCAAGAAATCCGCTCCGGGATTTCCCTCGGCACAGCCATGGCGATCTCAGGTGCGGCGGTCAGCTCGAATATGGGCTACCATTCATCGATGTCGCTGTCGTTCTTGCTGACGTTCTTCAACGTTCGGCTGGGCGTGTGGCTCGGGAACCCCGGCAAAGCAGGGCAAAGGTCCTTTGTTTCGTTGGCCCCCCAGCCTTACGAGGCAGAGGGCCCCCCTTTCGCCGTTCGACCGCTCGTAAGCGAGTTGTTTGGGCTGACATCGGGTGACAGCCAATTTGTCTACCTCTCCGATGGCGGACATTTCGAGAATTTGGGTCTTTACGAGATGGTCCGGCGGCGGTGCCGGTGGATTGTCGTCGTCGATGCCGGCCAAGATGCGTCGCGTGGGTACGCCGACTTGGGCAATGCGGTGCGCAAGATCTGGATCGACCTCGGTATCCGGGTGACCTTTGATAATTCGCCGCTGTTGAAAGCCGACAAGGATGCCAAGCCCGATGGTGTGCCCTATTTTGCGATCGGCACGGTGAACTATCTCAGCGACCCGCCAGTCGATATCCGGCAGGCGGACGGGAGTGTCGTGCAGGGGTTGGCAAAGGGAAAAATCCTCTATCTGAAGGCTGTAGTGCGCGGCGATGAGGGCGCGGCCGATGTGATCGCCTATAAGCGGGCCAATAAACCGTTCCCCGACCAATCGACCGCCGATCAATGGTTCGACGAGTCGCAATTCGAAGCGTATCGCCGGCTCGGACAACTGATGGTCGAGCGCATCGTCGGCGCTGCGACCAGTCCGGTGCGCGATTTCTCATCGCTGTTCGGCGGGCTTAAGGGCGTCGACCCGAGCAAGGTGCCGCCACCATCGGCTGGCGCCGGGGTATCTGGAGCCACCTGATGAGCGAAGTTCGCGTGCAGGCGGGCGAATAATGGCCGGGCGAGCGTGACCGCCGGAGTAAGCCTGCCAACGACGCCTTCCGACTACGCCAACAAATACAAGACCGTGCGCTTCGAGCGGTCGAACGGCCTCCTGTAGATGACGCTGCGTACCGATGGCGGCTCGCTGCGCCGGGGTTTCTGCCGCATGGCGAGTTGCCCGACGCGTTCTACGATGTCGGCGACGACCGCGAGAACCGGGTCGTCATCATCACCGGCATGGGCGCTGAATTCGCCGGGCCGCGCGCCAATCCCGGCACATGGTTCTTCCCGACGCGGCCGACGATCGAGACGGTCGATCGCATCCACTGGGAAGGCATCTCTTGATAAAGCTTCTCGATATCGACGCGCGGAAGCCGGAAGCGTCGACCTAAGGACAGGCACTGCGGCTCAGATGCAACCGGGATCGGCTGATCGTCATTCCGTCGGCGGCCGCACTAGCGGACATTTCGACTGGGCCAGGGGCTCGAAGGCCTCGTCGCCGGGAATCGTCGAAACGAGTTGTAGGTCATCCCAGTCGCCATGGGATTCAGCCGGCGTCTTGACGCGGAACAGATACATGTCGTGGACCATCAGCCCGTCGGCGCGGATGACGCCGTTATGTGCGAAAAAGTCGTTGATCGGCGCGGTACGCATCGCCTTCATCACGGGTACCGTCGCGTCGGTGCCGGCCTTCGCCACGGCCTGGAGATAATGCATCGTCGACGAATACGTTCCGGCCTGCAGCGCGTTCGGCATTGCTCCTGTGCGGGCGAAAAACCGCTTCGACCAATCGCGCGCTGCGTCACTTTGATCCCAGTAGAAAGATTCGCTCAGCATCATGCCTTGCGTCGTCCCGAGGCCCAAATCATGCACCTGATTGATGCGCATCGACAGGCCGGCAAAGGTTTGCGGGCCGGGGATCATCTTCAGCTCCGCGGCCTTCCTGACCGCGTTGGTCGTATCGGCGCCGCCATCCGCGAGACCGACGACTTCGGCGCCCGATTGCTGTGCCTGCAGCAGGTATGACGAGAAATCCTCAGCGCCGAGCGGGTGGCGCGCATGGCCGACCACCGTGCCGCCGCTGGCCTTGACGACGGCCGCAGTTTCGTCTTCGAGGTCATAACCGTAGCTGTAGTCGACGGTCACGAAAAACCAGCTTTTGCCGCCATTGGCGACGATCGCCTTGCCGAGCGTGTGGGCGATTGCGTAGGTGTCGTTGGTGTAGTGTACCGAGGTCGCGGTGCAGCCCTCCTGCGTCAGCCGGTTCGCGCCCGGCGCGTTGAGGATGACGATCTTGTTGCGCGTATCGGCGATGCGCTGGACGAAGAGCGCCTCCGAGGAGCCGGCGACATCCATGATCGCATCGACATGCTGGTGGTCGAACCAGTCGCGCGCGATCGTCGCGGCCTGGTCGGGGTTGTCGTGATGGTCGGCGACGACGACCTGTATCGGTGCCCCGAGCACTTTACCGCCAAAATCCTCGACCGCCATCTTGGCCGCGGTCTCGCTGCCCTTGCCGGTGAGCTCTGCATAGGGGCCGCTCATGTCGAGGATGAGGCCGAGCTTGACGACGTCGTCCGAGACCGCGCCTGGCGCAGGCGGTTGCGCGCCGGCGCCGGCGACGCAAAGCGCCGCGGTGAGCGCCAAGCTGCCACCCAGGATATGAGCTCTTATTCGCATGATGCCGTGTATGGCTCTTCGTAGATCGCGGTGTACACGATTCCGTCGTCTTTGACATAGCCGCGATACATGCCAGCGCAATTGAACGGCAGCGCCAGCGTGCCGTCATGCCCAACGGCGACAAGGCCGCCGGAGCCGCCGACCGCACGAAGCTCGACGACAACCGCCCGCGCTGCGTCGACGAGTCCCAGCCCGCCATGCGCGATCCGCGCCGCGAGCTCGTGCGCGGCGCTGTAGCGGATGAAGAGTTCGCCATGTCCGGTGGCGGACACCGCGCAGGTCGCATTGTCGGCAAAGGTGCCGGCGCCGATGATCGGACTGTCACCGACCCGCCCGGGCAGCTTGCCGGTCATCCCGCCCGTCGAGGTCGCCGCCGCGAGATTGCCGGCCCGGTCTCGGGCTACCGCGCCGACCGTGCCGTGACGACGCGATTCGTCCGCATCGACCCGCCCGGCGCGCTCCTGCTCGAGCGTCTCGGTAAGCGCTCGCCAGCGCGCCTCGGTGAAGAAATAATCTTGGTCTGCAAAGGCGAGCCCGGCTTCGCGGCAGAACGCCGTCGCGCCCTCGCCGGTCAGCAACACGTGCGGCGATCGTTCCATGACCGCGCGTGCCGCCAACACCGGGTTTTTCGGCCCGAAAATCCCGGCGACCGCACCGGCGCGGCGGTCGTGCCCGTCCATCACCGCAGCGTCCATCTCTTGGCCGCCGGCGCGGGTGAAGACGGCGCCGCGCCCCGCGTTGAACAGCTCGTCGTCCTCGAGCGCACAGACTGCCTGGGTCACCGCATCGAGCGCGCCGCCGTCGCGTGCAAGGACATCGCGGCCGGCGGCAAGCGCGCGGGCGAGGCCGGCGCGGTAAAGCGCATCGCGCTCGGCGCTCATCTCGGCATGCTTCAGCGTTCCGGCGCCGCCGTGAATGGCGAGGGCGTAGCCGTTGCCGCCGCTAATCGCGCTGTCGTGCATATCTTCCCTCAAGCGCCCGACGTGAAATGGGGCGCAGGCCTGTTTTCGGCAATCAACTTTCCGCGATTACGGGTATGGCGGTATTGTTGGGGGATGGCTGAGACCTCCTCGCCGCTAGCGGCGCACGATGTTGCCGGGCGCCAAGCGGTGGCAGCGGGTCACGGCTTCCGACTAGTGATGCTCGGGCTCGGCATGTCGATCGTGCCGCTCGACACCGCGGTCAATATCAGCTTTCCCGACATCACGGGCAGCTTCGGCCTGCCGCTGTCTATGATTCAATGGGTAGTGATCTGCTACACCCTGACCTATGCGGCGCTGATGCTGGCTTGCGGCCGTATCGGCGATATCTGGGGGCATGCGCGCGTGTTCCGCGCCGGCCTGGCATGGAGCGTTGTCGCCTATTTGCTCTGCGCCGCCGCGCCGGGGTTCGGTTGGCTCCTGTTTTTCCGCTTTCTGCAGGGTATCGGCGCGGGATTGGTGATCAGCTGCGCGCCGGCGCTCGTCACCGGGCTCTACCCCGAGGAACGGCGCAGCCACGCGGTCGGCGTGTTCACCCTGATCTTCGCGCTGAGCTCCGCGTCGGGGCCGCTGATCGGCGGCGCGCTGGTGGCGCGTTGGGGCTGGCCGGCGGTATTCTGGTTCCGCGCGCCGATCGCGCTCGCGAGCCTGTTGTTTCTTCGCGGACTGCCGCCGAGCCCGACCAGCGCCGGTGAGCGGTTCGATATTGCCGGCGCGCTGCTGCTGGCGTTCGGGCTCACGATACTGTTGCTGGGGATCAACGCCGGCTCGCGGCTCGGGCCCGGTATTCAGATGGTGGCGCTGCTGGCCACGGCAGTCGTGACGCTGGGTCTCTTTGCCTGGTGGGAGGGTCAAGCGCCGCGGCCGATGATCCGCATCGCCCTCTTCCGCGATCCCAGCTTCGCGGTCATCAACGCGGTCTATGTGCTGATGAACCTGGCGGCGTTCTCGGTACTGCTGTTCGTACCGTATTTCTTCGTCCGGTTCAGTTCGATGCCGCTCTGGTTGGCGGGAATGGTGCTGGCGTCCGGCTCGACGGCGATGGCGCTGACCTCGCCACTCGCCGGCCGACTGATCGTGCGCGTCGCCGCCGAGAAGATCGGCGCGCTCGGCATTCTGATCGTCGGGGGCGGGCTGTTCCTGATCGGCTTGTGGCCGCCCGACATTTCTCCCGGCGCGATGGCGCTGATCCTGTCGGTGCAGGGGATCGGCGTCGGGTTGTTCCAGGTGGCCTACACGGACATTGTGATCCGCTCGTCGCCGCTCGCCGATCGCGGCGTCGCCGGCAGCCTGTCGATCCTCACACGCACCATGGGTACGGTGACCGGCGCGGCCCTCCTGACGCTGATCTTCAACCGCGTCGGACGCGGCGCGACAAGCGAGCCAGCCGTGTTCCTCACCGCATTCGCCGCGGTCTTCAAGATCGCCGGGGCAGCGGTCGCGCTGAGCGTCGTAGCGATCCCGTGGTGGCGCCGGTCGAACTCCGATTGACGTGCGCCAGGCACAATCGCACCGCGGCGAGAAGCTGGCTCGGCGTAAACGGCTTTTGCAGCCCATTGTCGCCGCCCGTGGTTAGCACGTGCGCGGCGGGATGATGGCGTTGCAGTCCGGCAGCGCTGGTTGCGGTAAGGTCGGCGATGACGAGATCGGGGCGGGACGATATTTCATTCGCCGCGTCTTCGGCGTCGCTTACGGCGAACCCCGCCGCTTCCAGCGCGCGCCGGGCGGCCAGCCGCATCGCGGGGTCGCGGTCGATGATGTGGATCGTGACCATGGCCGACCCTAGCCGGCCATTACGCGCGATGCAGCGCGTTACCCCCTAGCCGAAGGGCTGCGGATTAGACCTTTGGTATGGGGTACTGTCGTTTTTTGCGGCTGTCGCGGGATGGTCGCTAAGCTGCCAGACAGCGTTTCACAGCCGCCAGCAGGGCCACCGGCTCGAATGGCTTTTTGAGGCTGTTGTCAGCGCCCAGCAACTCGGCGATGCGCAGCACGTCGTGCGCGGCGAAGTTGCCGCCGCCGGTGATCGCCAGGATACGTGCCTCGGGGCTCGACTCGCGCAGTTCGAGGATTGTCGCCATGCCCTCCTTGCCAGGCATCAAGATGTCGACGATGACGAGATCGGGCCTCAACTCGCCGAACCGGCTGATGCCGGTCTGCGCGTCGCCGGCCGTCATCACCTCGTACCCGTCCCTTTCGAGGACGCCTTCGACGATCGTGCAAAACACGGGATCGTCGTCGATCACCAGAACCGAGTTCATCTGTCGAACCTCCGAGGTTCCATTCATAGCCCGCTCATCCCTTGCAGCATTGCGATCCGCACCGCGTCCGAGCGGTTGCGTGCCCCCATCTTCTTGAACGCGCTGTTGAGGTGCAGCTTGACGGTGATTTCCGAGATCGCCAGCCGATCCGCTATTTCACGGTTTGGCGAGCCGCGCACCAGATGCTCAATGCAATCGAGCTCCCGCGGAGTCAGATCGCCGAAGGACGGACGCGTCGCGTGGCGTCCAGACCGTGCGTTGACCACCGAGCGCGGTACATAGGTCTCGCCCGCCGCCATCAGCCGCAGCGCGGTCAGTAGCGCCGTGCCACGCAGATTCTTCATGATCACCCCCGCCGCGCCGCGCTCCAGCGCGCGCTCGGCTTCGCCTGCGTCCATCGCACCTGACAGCACCGCGACCGGCGTTTGCGGCAGGCTTGCCCTGACCTCGTCGAGGCCGGTCAACCCGTTCATCCCCGGCATCCGGTAATCGAGGATCACGAGGTCGAAGGCGCCGCTGTCTTCCAGTCGCTCGCGGACCTGCTGAAAATCTGCCGCTTCGATGCAGATGATGTCCGCCGCCACACGCGTCAGATAACTGGCGATCGCCTCGCGCACCAGATGATGATCGTCGGCGAGCAATATTCTCATGCGTCGTCCGCGGTCACGAGCCGGTCCGGCACGGCAAAGCGCCGCGCGTCGCGGTTCGATCGTCGGGACGGTAGTGAGTTTAGGTTAATAAGTGGCAAAGAGCCTCAGGCGTTACATGCCCGGGCGGATAACCAATTTTTCAGTGATACATCTTTAAGGTCATAAATACTCGTATTTAGTGTGTCAGAGACGCATGTGGTGAGCGATGCGGATGTGATCGCGTTGGCCTTGGCGGCGCGACCCCCGAACCGAGGCATACCCGAGCCGCCGCCCGGTCCCCGCTTTGAGGATCGGCTGCGCCATGCTCAGAAGATGGATGCGCTGGGTCAGATCACCGGCGGGATCGCGCACGATTTCAATAATCTGCTGCTGGCCATCAACTTCAACCTCGAGTCGCTCGCCGAGGAGGTGCCGTCGACCGGCGCTACCGAGCCGCTCTTTGAGGGCGCAAGGCAGGCGATCGACCAGGCGCACAGCCTTATCGGCCATCTGCTTGCGTTTGCGCGGCGCCAGCCGCTGAAGCCGACCGGTGTCGATATCAACGAGAGCGTGCGGCAGACGCAGCTGATGCTCCGCCGGGCAATCCCCGCCGGAATCGAGATCGAGACCCGGCTCGCCCGCAATGCCGGCCTTGTGCTGGCCGACCGCAATCAATTTGAGACCGCTCTCCTGAACCTCGCGCTCAACGCCCGCGATGCGATGCCCGAGGGCGGCCGGCTCACCGTCGGCACGCTCGACGTTACGCTGGACGATGCCTATGCGGCGCTGCACCCTGGCGAGCCGGCGGGCCGCTATGTGATGGTCGCGGTCAGCGACACCGGGTCGGGGATGCGCCGCGACATCGCCGAGCGCGCTTTCGAACCGTTTTTCACCACCAAGTCCGGCGCGGAGCATAGCGGGCTGGGATTGAGCCAGGTTTATGGCTACGCCAAGCAGTCGGGCGGTCACGCGCGCATCGACAGCGAGCCGGAGCGCGGTACAACCGTGCAATTGTTCCTGCCGCGCTTCGGCGATGTCGCGCCGGCCGAGCATCACAGCACGGCGCCAAACCGCGGCCGCGGCGAAACAATCCTCGTCGTTGAGGACGCGATGCTCGTGCGCAATGCGGTGGCGAAGATGCTCGCCGATCTCGGCTACAAGCCGGTGCTGGCGGCCGGCTCCGACGAAGCGCTGGCGCTCCTCGAAAGCGGCGGCACGATCGACCTGTTGCTTGCCGATCTCGTGCTGCCCGGCGGACTCGGGGGCGAGGAACTTGCGGCGCTGGCGCAACGCCTCCGGCCCGATCTCGCGATCCTCTACATGTCGGGTTATGCCGAGCTCTCGCCGGCGGGCGCTGCCTTTATTGGGAAGCCTTTCACCAAGGCCCAGCTCGCTGAGCAGCTGCGGACAGTGCTCCGTCGCGAGACCGCAAACGCCTGACGGCGCGTACAAAACCGGATCGTTCTCGCCCGCTCGGTTGTTCGCTCGTATTGTCGTGCCTGCGTCGCGCAATGTGGGCGCTCACGGCGAGCGAGGCACATAGGGAGGCAGGTATGGAAGACCACGTCTACCGCGTCATTCAAATCGTCGGTTCGTCAGAAAAAAGTATCGATGATGCGATCCACTCGGCGATTTCCCGTGCGTCGAAGACCCTGCGTGAATTGCGCTGGTTTGAGGTCCTCGAGACGCGGGGCCATATCGAGAATGGCAAGGTTCACCATTTTCAGGTGACGCTGAAGGTCGGGTTCACGCTCGAAGGGGCGTGAGCCTCAGGGGGATAAAGAATGGCCAAGGCCTATCTCGCGGTGCGCGCAGAGGTTCCGGAGGCGGATCGCGCGCAATTCGATCATTGGTACGAGACCGACCATCTGCCCTGGGCGTTACGCGTCTTCAAGGCGCGCCGCGCCTGGCGCTGCTGGAGCAAAAGCGATGTCTCGAATGGCGTTGGGGTGCACGTCGCGTTCTACGAGTTCGACTCGGTCGCAGCCGCCGAGGCGATCTCCAAATCCGAGGCGATCAAGCCGCTCGTCGAGGATTTCGATCGGGTCTGGCAGAACAGCGTCACGCGTCGCCGCGCGGTGCTCGATGTGGTGCAGGTGATCGAGGGCTGACCCACGTTTCAGCCGTCACGGGCTGCGGATAAGTCAATACCGGCCTCTGCCGGTCCGACATATGCTCGCCTTAAATTCGAGGGGAGCACGCCTGCCATGAGCCTCAACGGCGTCGTCAACATCGAAGATCTGCATCAACTCGCCAAGAAGCGGCTGCCCGAGATCGCCTTCGACTTTATCGAGGGTGGGGTCGAGGACGAGCGCGCGCTCGAAACCAACCGCGCCGCGTTCCACAAGCACCAATTGCTGCCGCGCTATCTGGTCGACGTCTCAAAGCGCGACCAATCGCAGACCCTCTTCGGCCGTAAGTTCAGCTCGCCATTCGGCATCTCGCCGACCGGTACGGCCGGCCTTTTCCGGCGCGGCGCCGATCTGATGCTGGCCGAGGCGGCGCGCGACGCCAATGTGCCCTACATCCAGTCGGGCGGCAGCAACGATTCCATGGAGGCGGCCGCCAAGATCGCGCCGCACAACACCTGGTATCAGCTTTACGCCGCGCGCGACAAAGCGATCTCCGAGGATTTGGTGCGCCGGGCCGCCGATTGCGGGATCGAGACGCTGGTGCTGACCGTCGATGTGCCGGTACGGCCACGCCGCGAGCGGAACATCCGCAACGGTTTCGCGGCCATCCGCGGCACCTGGCTCAAGGCGGCGTTGCGCCTCAAGCCGGCGATCCTCGCCGAGGCGATGCAGCACCCTGGCTGGGTCTGGGAATACATCAGCCACGGCGGCACGCCCAATCTCGACAACTGGAAGCCGTATGCGGCAACGGACGCCACCGTTGACGACGTCGTCGATTTGTTCAGCACCAATACGCCCGCGCATTCGCAGACCTGGAAGGAGCTCGAGACCTACCGCAAGCTCTTCCCGCGCAACATCGTCATCAAAGGGCTGATGAACCCGGCCGATGCGATCCGCGCCGCCGATATCGGTTGCGAGGGCGTGCTGGTGTCGAACCATGGCGGGCGGCAGCTCGATCAGGCGCCGGGATCGCTCGATGTGCTGCCGGCGATGAAGGCCGCGGTGGGCGACCGTATGACCTTGCTGCTCGACAGCGGGGTGCGCCGCGGCGCCGACATCATCATCGCGCTGTGCCTTGGCGCGAAGATGTGTACCTTCGGCCGGCCGACGCTCTACGGCGCGGTTGCCGGAGGCCTCGACGGCGTCAAGCTGGCGATCGACATCTTTCGCACCGAGATCGACCTCGTGATGGGCCAGATCGGCTGCCCGAGCCTCGACCAGCTCGGCCCCGATTTCCTGTGGCGGGACGATTACCAAAGGAACCGCTGAGCTCTCCTTTCTTCCCGCGGGCCCGCGGGAAGAAAGGAGAGCTGAAAAGGCGCAGGGCCAATTACGCAAGCACGATATCGGGAACCAGCTCCTTGCCGCGCGTTTCCGGGCTGAACAGCATGGCGACGACGAGACAGGCCGCCGACATCGTCGTTCCGACGAGCATCGGAATGGCAAAGCCCAGGTGCCAACTCGTCGCGAAATAAGCGAGCACCGGACCGACAAGGCCGCCGAAAATCGCTCCCTGGTGATAGCAAAACCCCGCCGCGGTCGCGCGTACCTCGGTCGGAAATCGCTCCGACAAGTAGTGCGGGTATTGCACATGCATGCCGCCGCCGCCAAAGCAGCCCTGCAAGGTGAAGAACAATACGATCATCGTGTAATTGGTCGTCAGCAGATAAAGCGGCGCCACCGGGATCGTCAGCAAGGCGGTGACGATGATCGCCCCGCGCCGACCGAAGCGATCGGCGTACCAGCCCCAAAACGCCGCCGAGAGGAAGAACATCAGGCTCGACAGCATGACCGGCAGGGCGACGAGCCCGGGGGTGAAGCCGAGATCCTTCTGCAGATACGACGGGAACATCCCGCCGACCGAGTAGCCGACGACAAAGGCGCTGGCCATCATCCAGCATGCCGTCAGCGTGTTGCCCAGCACCTGGGGCTTGAAAATGCTGAACAGAGGCGTGCGGACTTCGCGTCTTTGCGTGCGCTGCAGCCGGCGGTTTTCGAGCCAGACCGGCGGCTCCTTAACGAAAATGCGGATGTAGACGATCGACAGCGCCGGCAGCACGCCGATCCATAAAAGGCCGCGCCAGCCGATCGATGTATAGAATGCGCCGTAGGCGGCGCTCGACAGCAACGCGCCGAGTCCCCATGAGCCTTGTAGCACCGCCCCCATAAAGCCGCGCGAGCGCTGCGGCCAGGTCTCCATCGCCAGCGCCGCGCCCGCCGGCCACTCGGCGCCCATGCCGATGCCCAGCAGGGCGCGGAACAGGAACAGAAACCAGAAGCTCGGGGAAAAGCCGGCGGCGAAGTTGCACACCGAGTACCAGGCAATCGCGATCATCATCGGCTTTTTGCGGCCGATCCGGTCGGCCAGCCAACCGGAGGCCGTCGCACCCACCAGGCGCATCCACAAGGTGATCGTAAACACCGCCGTCACGGCCGTCAGCGGCACCTTAAAGTCCTGCGAGATCGGCACCATGATCATCAGAAAGATGGTGAAATCGAACGCATCCAGCGTCCAACCCAGCCACGCCGCCACCCAGGCGAGCCACTGCTCCTTGGTCGGCTCCTTCCACCATGGAATCGAATTTGCCGTCGCGACTGCCGTCATCGTCGGTCTCCCTGTCCGTGCCGGCTCTTTGGCGAACCGTGCGCAAGGGAGCGTAGGCCGGACAAACGGCAAACGTCGCAATCAAATGATAGGCATGTCATCGAATGCGAAGGGACGCCCCAACCGATGAAGCGTGCCAATCCCCTGCGAAAAAAGGGGAACGCTCTAGCTATCTACCCTGCCGGCGCAAGAAGTCGATAAAGGTCGCCGCCAACAGCCCCTCCTTCGCATCCCAATCGGCGAACGCCTCGTCGAGGGTCGCCTTCAGCTCGGTGACGACCTCGTGGAATTCGGCGTTTGGCATCAACTGGTGGCAGGCGAAGCCGGCGGGCGGCGGGTGCACCGGGTCCTTGCCGGGGCAGATGCAAGCCGGCATCGTCAGCGAACGCAGTTCCGCCGGGCTGAGGCCGATCACCGGATGCTCGCTGCCGGCGTCGAAGCTGTCGCGCCAGCGCTCCATGCGGCTGATAAAGTCGCTTGGGTTTATCGCCATCAGCGTGTCGCGGCTTGCCGGGTTGGCGGCGATGACCTCTTTCCAATGGTCGAGTTGGCAGACCGCCGCCATGCCGCCCGCCTTCGCCGCCTCGATGTGCGAGGTGTAGTACTGGTTGGCGAGGTGGACGGCCGCATGCCGGCCGCCGGTCACTCGCCACAACAGCAGGCCGCGCACCGCCTCGGGATGGCGCAGCGCCAGGATCAGCGCCAGCCGGCATCCCGAAGAGCTGCCGCCGATATAGGCCGGCAGCGCATCAATCTTTTGCAGCAATTCGAAAAGGTCCTCGGCCCACTCGTCGTTCTCGGATTCGCCGGTGATCGCGATGCCGGAGGCGCCACAATTGCGCCGGTCATAGATGACGACGCGATACCCAGCCTCGGCGATCTTCTGCGCCAGCGGCTTGACCGAAATGCCGGCCCGCCGGCCGCCCGGCTGCAGCGCGATGAACTGCCCCCGCTCACCGAGAATCTCGTAATTGATGTCGATACCGCGGATTTGCGTGACGGGCATGGAGGCGTCTCCCGGAGCCAGCATTTATCTGCGTGATGTTAGCGAGCCGCATGGCACGACGCCATGCTCTCTCGACCACCCCGGCGCAGGCCGGGACCCATGTTTTAACCGCACGAACAGCGAAAGAATGGGTCGCGGCCTCCGCGGGATGGAATAGTAACGGCGCTGGTCCTATTCCGCCGGCGCCCGCCGTGCCTGTGCCAGTGTCGGTTCCGCGCCGGCGGTGAGCTGGCTGTCGATCTCCTCGATCGAGCGGCCCTTGGTCTCGATCCCGAACAGGAAGGCAAACCCCGACAGGAACGACCAGAAGGCGAGGAAGATCATCGCCGGCATGATGAAGTCGAGCGACGCCTTGGGGCTAACGAAATTCGACTGGCCGCAGATCAGCGCCAGGCCCAGCGGCCCGATCACCTTGCCGAGATTGCCCAGACCGTAGCCAAAGCCCATGCCGCTGGCGCGCAGTCCCGCCGGCCATATCTCGGCCGAATACGGACCGATGATCGCGTAGGCGCCGTCGCCAAAGAAGCGCTGCGCCATCACGAACAGCCAGAACGCCGACACGCCACCGATCATCCCGGCGTAATAGAAGCCGGCGAGGCACATCAAGATGCCGCCGCCCATGCCAACGAGAAAGCCGGCCGGCCGCCGGCCGATCGCGTCGCTCGCGTAGGAGCAGACCAGCCGCCCGATAAAGCCGCTGACCCCGACCCAAATCATCAAAGACGCCGCTTGTGCCGGGGTGATCTTGAGGATCAGCACCAGAAGTGTCGTCGCCCACATCAGAAGCCCGATGCCGCTCGTCTGGCTGAGGCTCGTCAGCACCGAAACGACCATGCTGCGCGGATATTTGAAAATCTCGACCCAAGGCGTGTGCGGCGTCTCCTCGATCGTCGTTGGCAGCGCGACATCCTTCGGATCGATCATCAGCGCCCAGGCGACTGATTGGCGCGCCTCCTCGACGCGGCCCTTGCGGATCAACCAGCGCGGGGATTCGGGAACCCACGCGCGGATCAAGAGGGTGAGCAGCGCCGGCAACAGGCCGATCGCGAACAATCCGCGCCAGCCGAACACCGGCGCCAGGAACGCGCCGAGAAACGCGCCAAAAATATTGCCGAGCGGCAGACAGGAGGTGACGAGCCCGCCGACCCAGCCGCGCTTGTAGGTCGGGATGAACTCCTGCACGAGCGGCAGGTCGACCGTGAACAGCCCCGAGACGCCAAAGCCGACGAGAAATCGGCAGGCTGTCAGGTAGAGCCACCCGCCGGCATCGGGGGTCAGCGCCATCAGCCCGGTGGGGATCGAGAAATTGAGCGCGGTCAGAATGAACACCTTGCGGCGCCCGACCTTGTCGGCCATCCAGCCCCAGAAGAAGGCGCCCGGAATGGCGCCCATGCCGGCCGACAGCAGTACCATCGCCGACTGACCGAAGGTCAGCTTCCATGGGCCGACGATGAAGGCCAGTACATAGCCGATCAGGTAGAAGTCGAAAAAGTCGAGCATGTCGCCCAAAATTGCCGCGACGATGATTTTCCACTGATTGATCGTGAGCCGCGCCTGCCGCTCGATCATGTCCAACATGCGTATCCTCCGGCGTCGCGACTTTGCCCCGTCGCGGCTGATGCTGCGACGTGATACCGGCCCTGTTCGCATGTCGTGATTTGCCGTGACGATAGCCTAAACCGGCGGATTCGCAAATCGCTTGGGACGCGGTATAAGTGCTTTCACCGAGGGCGCTCGCGGCGAATTCTGGCGCGGCTCATCAGGCGAGGGAGCAAACGATGAAGCTATTATATTTCAACGACTTCAAGCTCGGCGTCTTGAAGGGCGACGCCGTGGTCGACGTCAGCGCCGAGGTTGCGGGCATCGCCCATACCGGGCCGGGCGACCTGATGAACAACCTCATCGAGCAGTGGGACGGCTATAAGGCGCGGCTTGAGGCGGCGGTCGCCAAGGGCAGCGGCGTCCCGGTGTCGAGCGTGCGCATCCGTCCGCCGGTACCGGGCCCGCGGACGATCGACTGCATGGCCGTCAATTACATGGAAGACGGCACGCGCAGCGCGCCGGCGCCGATCAACGCGTTCCACAAAAGCCCCTCCGCTATTATCGGCCAGGGCGACACGATGGTGCTGCCCGACGTGCCGGCCGCGATCTTTGAGGGCGAGGCCGAGATGGCCGCCGTCATCGGCAAGAAATGCTCGAACGTCAGCGAAGCGCAGGCGCTGAGCTATGTGTTCGGCTACATGAACTTCATCGACGGGTCCGCGCGCGGTCTGCCACCGCCGGGCAACGTGTTCTTTCAGATGAAGAGCCGCGACACGTTTGCGCCGATCGGCCCCTATCTTGTCACCGCCGACGAGATCGCGAACCCGCAGAAGCTGCAGATCAAGCTGTGGAACAACGGCATCTTGATGCAGAACTTCAACACCGACGACATGGGCCACAACATCGCCAAGTCGATCGCCTGGCTGTCGTCGATCCACACGCTGCTGCCGGGCGACATCGTCGCCACCGGTACCAACCACCGCGGGCTCAACCCGTTCATGGATGGTGACAAGATCGAGCTCGAGACCGAAGGCCTCGGCCGCCTGTCGTTCAACATCAAGGACGAGCTGAAGCGCACCTGGGCGCGCAAGACGCGCCTGCAATGCCACGAAGAGGCGAGGGAAAAGACCCCGGGCGCGTACCCGGACTTCACCCCGCAGCTCACGGGCAAATACGCGAAGTAACGCGGGTGGCGGCCGATCCCTCATCGACAAGGCGAAAGCGCGACGAGGGATCGGGCCGTCGTGGCGGCCTGGGCCCGGGCAAGGAAAGCACGCCCCCGGCAATTCGCATTCTTGACAACGAATTGTTTGAAATCGCCGGGATACGGTTTCGCTGGGTGAGCAGCGATTATGGCAGCTGGCACACCTCGGCGAAGGAGGTCATTGTCCTCAAGCCCGCCAGCTGGTTTGAGTATTACGCCGGCATCATTCGCGAGCGCGGCATCCGCAACGTCGTAGAGCTGGGTATTTTCGAGGGCGGCTCGGTGATCGCGCTCGCGCTGTTGTTTGATGAGTTGCGCATTGCCGCGTTCGATTTGCGGCAGCCCGACGCGCCGGTGCTCGATCTTCTCGACCGGTTGAAAATCGCCGACCGAGTCAAGTTGTTCTATGGCGTCTATCAGGATGACCGGAAGCTCGTCGAGAAGGCCGTCTTCGACGTCTTCGGCGGTGCGCCGATCGACATGGTCGTCGACGATGCCTCGCACCAATATGCGCCCACGCGCGCCTCTTTCGAGATGCTGTTTCCGTTGCTGCGGTACGCAGGGGTTTACATCATCGAGGATTGGGCCTGGGCGCATTGGCCGGGCACGTTTCAGACGGAGCAATGGCTCGACCAGCCGGCGATGTCGAACCTCATTTTCGAGTTGACCATGTTGGCCGGCTCCGGACATGTGCCGATCGAGAAAATCGACATACGCACCGCCACGGCGGCGGTTTACAAATCGGAGGCGGGATCGCTGCCGAATTTCCGGCTGAACGGCGCGTTTCCGATGCGCGGCAAAGCCCTGCCGCTGATCTGACCGACGGCCGCACCCGCATCCCATGAAACGGCTCCGTTCCGACATCACCCGCGAGGGGCTGCACCGCACCCCGCACCGCGCCTTCATGCGTGCGATGGGTTTGGACGACGCCGCGATCCGGAAGCCGATGATCGGCGTCGTGTCGATGAAGGGCGAGCAGACCCCGTGCAACATGACGCACGGCTTCCAGGTCGATGCCGCAAAGGAGGGCATCGCTGAGGCCGGTGGCACGCCGCGCGAATTCACCACGATCTCGGTTTCTGACGGGATCAGCATGAACCATGAGGGGATGAAGTTCTCGCTGGTCTCGCGCGAGCTCATCGCCGACTCGATCGAGGCGGTGGTGCATGGCCTCGCCTATGACGGGCTTGTCGGCTTTGGCGGCTGCGACAAGACGCTGCCCGGTGTGATGATGGGCATGGTCCGCTGCAACGTGCCGTCGGTGTTCATCTATGGCGGCGCCGCGCTCCCCGGCCGCTTTGAGGGCCGGGACGTGACGATCCTCGATTCCTATGAGGCGATCGGTGCGGTATTGACCGGCGATATGGACGAGGCGGAACTGGCAAAGCTCGAACATGCCTGTTTGCCGAGCGTTGGCGCCTGTGCCGGTCAGTTCACCGCCAACACGATGGGCATGGTGTCGGAGGCGCTCGGCCTCAGCATGCCGAACGTCTCGATGATCCCCGGCGTCTACAGCGAGCGCGCCGGACACGCGCGCCGTGCCGGCGCGATCGTCATGCGCGCGGTGCTGGGTAACGGCCCGCGTCCGCGGGACATTGTCACCCGCAAGGCGCTGGAGAATGCGTGCGCCATCGTCGCGGCCACCGGCGGCTCGACCAACGCGGCGCTGCATATCCCGGCGATCGCGCACGAGGCGGGCACCGCCTTCGACTTGGATGATGTCGCCGAAGTCTTCGCGCGCACGCCGCTGATCGCCGACCTGCGGCCGGGGGGACGGTTCACCGCGAAGGACGTGCACGAGATAGGCGGTACCGCCGTCATCATCCGCGCGCTGATCGAATTGGGCGCGATCGACGGGTCTTGCCTGACGGTGAGCGGCGAAACGCTTGCGCTGGTCTACGGCATTGCCGCCGCGCCCGATGGCGCGGTAGTCCGGGCGAAGGAAGCGCCGATCGCGCCCGATGGCGGGGTCGCGGTGCTGAAAGGCAATCTTTGCCCTGACGGTGCGCTCATCAAGGTCGCCGGGCTCAAGACGCTGGTTCATGAGGGCCCGGCGCGGGTCTTCGAAAGCGAGCAGGATTGTGCCCGTGCGGTCGAGGCACGCGACTACCGCGCCGGCGACGTGCTGATCATCCGCAACGAAGGCCCGGTGGGCGGGCCGGGCATGCAGGAAATGCTCGGCGTTACCGCGCTGATCTATGGCCAGAAAATGGGGGAGGCGGTCGCGCTCGTCACCGATGGCCGGTTCTCGGGCGCGACGCGGGGCATCTGCGTCGGCTATGTCGCGCCGGAGGCGGCAATTGGCGGGCCGCTCGCGCTGGTGCGCGACGGGGATCCGGTCCGTATCGACTGCACCGCCCGATGCATGGATTTACTGATCTCCAAGGACGAGCTCGCGCGCCGCCGCGCGGTTTGGAAACCCGCGGCTGCGCGGCACAAGGCGGGGCTGCTCGCCAAATATGCCGCGCAGGTCGGCCAAGCCAACAAGGGCGCCGTCACCCATGCCGGTGGCGCCGAATGGCCGTGGTTTGACGAATAGCTGCTACCTTCACGCGATGCTCTCGGGGAGGCAGGCGCGGCGAAAAGGGTGCGTCCGGTCAGCGGCACTCCGGCAGCGCCAACAGCGTCTCGGGTTGCAGCCCGTCGCCGACGCTCTTGATGTATTTGCTGCCGTATCTGCTGACCGCGACGATGACCGGCAGTTCACGCCCGTCGGCCTTGATATAGAAGCTCCAGCGCCCGGTTTCGATTGCCGCGATGGCTTGGTCCTGGCTGATTCGCCAATGCGCGCCATCGAGGTTGACCCCGCCGAAGCCGAGAATGCGCCGGTCATGGTTCACCAAGTCGGAGCGCTTGACGCACGTGATGCAGTATCGCCCCGGCACCGCTGATCGCACCGCCGACCATCCCCCAACGTCAACAGCTCCAGGGTAAATCTACCAGAAGCCGCGCCGAAAAGTTAAGTGCGCGGCGGAGCTACTCCGCCGCCTGGGCGAGCGGCGGCCGTCGCACATCGGCGAGCGCCTCCTCGTAGAGCTCAACCCAGTCGCGTCCGGCGGGCGCGATGATCTCGCCCGATCGCACATTGCCGGCGGCTTCCGGGTCGTCGACCAGCGGCGGTACGGTGCCATGCTCTTTTAGCGCCCAGGCGGCCTCGTACAGCCGTCGGCGGGTCATGACGATCATCCGGTCGCTTGGCACCAGGTGTTCGAGCGTGCGGTCGGCGATTACGTCCATGCTCTCGGTCATCGCCGAATCCTGCGGGAAAAGCCCGCTGATCCCCGAGAAGCTGACGGTCCGCTGCATCTCGCGGTCGATCAGATAGTCGTTCTCCGCGCTCGCCACAGTCCGCCAGCGGCCGAACCAGTCGGTCGTGTTGGGCTGCATCGGGCTTTCGCGGAACAGATGCGGGATTTGCGAGCCGTCGAGCTTGGTCAGGAGCGGACCGTCGGCGCCCTTCCACATCAGCGTGAAAACCATGGTGTGGGTGTCGTCCATCGGCACCCACCCCTGAGCCAGGATGTTGCCGGCGATCGGCCCGTTCGGGAACAGCGTCCAGAACGGCATCACCATATGGGCGTAGCGGTAATAGCAGTTGCCCGGCGTGGCCGGCCGATAGGCCGCGTACATCGTGCCCCAATCCGCGTTCTTGACCTCGTATTGCGCGGCGCGCTCCAAGAGTTGCCAGCGCTCCATGTGGTTGGGGTCAACCTCACCGGGTTCGACCTTGCCGACATGGAGAAAGGTGAAATGCGCGGTGTCGACATCGCCTTCGAGCGCCTGCAGCCAATTGCATTCACGCTGGCGGCAGAACAGCGCGGTCTCCTCGGGCGGCGACAGCAGCGCCTCGATCGCCGGCAGCGGCGGCGCCTCTTTGCGCTCGCCCATATAGGCGTAGACGAGGCCGTTGCGCTCGGCGGCCCGGTAGGAGCGCGCCTTCACATGATGCCTCAGGTCGGTATTGCCGGGGACGTTCGGCATCTCAAGACAGTTGCCTTGCGTGTCGAATTTCCAGCCGTGATAGGCGCAGCGCAGCCCGCCTTCCTCGTTGCGGCCGAAGAACAGCGAAGCGCAGCGGTGCGGGCAGCGATGATCGAAGATGCCGATTTTGCCGGCGCTGTCGCGGAACGCGATCAGCTTCTCGCCGAGCAGCATCAAACGCAGCGGATCGCCATCGGTCTTCAGCTCCGACGACAAGCAGGCCGGCACCCAATACTGCCGCAACAGCGCGCCCATCGGCGTGCCGGGACCGATCCGGGTGAGGAATTCGTTTTCGGCTGCGGTGGTCATGTGGCTGCCCTCCCGATTGACCGATTGTCGACGCAATGTCCGCGCCAGCGCAAGAAAGCCGCTGTCGGCCCACATCGCAACAATCACGAGGTCGGCCATCTGTTATCCACCTGTTAGCGGTCGCGACAACGGCAGGCGGTGAGCTGCTGTTTGATTCGACGCGACAATCGCCCAAAGGCGATCGCAGTTTGACGGCATATAGGAATCAAGAGGGGGGAGTGAGCCGCGAGCTGGCCCTGCCGGGCGATTGCGGTTGGGAAGGCGGCCGACAGAGTGAAGATTCTCCGAGGCGGTTTACCGCCTCGGAGGGTATCGACGGGTCGGTGGATTAGCGATAGCGGCTGCGTTCCGCCTCGATCTCCTCTGCCGTATAGAGCGGCGCGGTCTCGTCAAAGGATTGCCAACCGGCTTGGCGGTACGCCGCCTCGCGGGCGTACGGGTCGACCGGCTGGTAGCGGCCGAGAATGTCCTGGGCTTTAATGACATTCTCGCCCTCGACCCGGGCGGCGACGAGGGTCCCGCCGCGGCGGACAAATTCGGCATAGATATTGGCGTCCCGCTCGTCGACGCCGGCATTGGTCATCGAGCCGATGATCCCGCCGGCAACCGCGCCCACGGCAGCGCCGCCAACGGCGCCGACGGCGGTGGCGACAAGCCAGCCGGCCGCGACGACCGGCCCGACGCCGGGGATCGCCATCATGCCGAGCCCGGTCAGAATCCCGCCGGCGCCGCCGACCACGGCGCCGATTCCGGCGCCGGCTCCGGCATCGGGGCCGGCGTTCGTGCGGTTCTTGTCGACAATGCTGCCGTCGCCGTTATGGGCGATGACGCTGATGTCGGAGCTTGAGATGCCCGCTGCCTCCAGGGCGTCTACCGCGGGTTTTGCAGCTGCATAGCCGTCGTAAAGTCCGGTGACTGTGGTCGTCATGGTTGGGTCCTTTCAGGGTCCGGCATTGCCGGACGCGGCTATTTGGTTACGACGTTGCCCTGGAAATCGAGCGCGACGGCCTGCGTGGTGCCGCCTTTGCTCGCCATGCCGCGCCAGATACCGTCCTTGTCCTTCGCCAGGCCGGACACATCGCTGTAGCCGGCCGCTTCAATGCGGGATTTGGCTTGTCCTTCGGTAAAGCTGTTGGCGCCGGCCGCCGGTGCGCCGGGGTTGGTTGTGGACGGACTTGCGACCGCGGGCGTCGAGGCGTTGGGGTTGGCGGCGGGTCCGCTCTGGGCAAATGATTCACCGGCATATGCCGTTACGGCGAGCAGAGCTGCGGCCGTGGCAGCCATTAAGCGGCTCATGGAGACACCTGTCATTGAGGAAAGTGTTCACTCAACGAACGCGCTAAGAAAACGTTCCGCCATCATTTGCGAGTATTTATTGTTCGCTAGCGAACTTACGGCTCAAAAATGACCGCGAAAACAAGTCAGGCCGACCAAAGGAATCGGGTCGCTAAATTCTTGCGATCAAGGCCGCTTATACGGGGTTCGCCGTTAAAACCCTAGGCTCCGGGGCTAAGCTTTGGCGGTCTTCTATTCGGCGCGTCATTCAAAACACACAGCGTGCGGTGCTGATGCGACCGCATAGTGCTGCGCTCGCGCAATCACAGCCGGTTTGCGCCGGCCTGCTATTCGCGCCGGAACGTCACCACCAGCACGTCGCGATGGCCAGGCCGGGCCGGGTCGAGCGGCGTCACCGGCGTCACGCCGTGATAGACCCGGTTGTCGTCGGTCACCGCCGCGTCAAGCGCGTCGGTCAGCGTAAAGCTGCCGAGCGGGCGGCGGCGCTGATCGGAGATCGTCGTCTCGCCGCTTCGGATGTTGACCCGGTCGACCAAGAGCACCAGCACCCAGTCGACCCCGTCGCGATGCATGCCCTCGGGTGTGGGCTGGCCGGCCTCGGCGCCGTTGGCCTCGATGCGGAACTGATGGAGTTCGACATGCCAGCTCGAGGGCCGCGTCGCCGCCGGGGTCAGCCCGTGAAACAGCCGGTAGCAGGTGTCGAGGATCGCGCGCAGCGCCGGGTGCTCGGCGATTTCGGGCTTCACCGGCTCGAACCAGCGTTCGATATCGCCGTTCAGCGGGTTGTAGTCGCGGCTCTGGTAGTGCGGCTGGTGCGGTTTGCGGGCGACGCCTTCCGCCGTCGCGCGGAACACCGCGAAACGCCGCCGGCGATAGCGCCCGCCATCCGCCATGTAGGTGTCGACGCCGAGATCGTCCCAGCTTATGGCGAAAGCGTCCCACGCGGTAAGGCCGGCGCCTTCGAGCACAGCGCGCATGTCGCCGGCCTCGACAAACGCGAAACCGGTGCGGGTGATGGCGGCGGCAATATCGGCGAACGATTGGGTCATCGAATTTCTACCGCTCCTTTGGCGGTCACGAGGCTGAAACATAGTCTTCCCGGATCGCCAACGACAGAACCGCTTCCTGCGTTTTGTTCAGTCCGTTTCGAACAGCGCCAAAGGCGAAGCATGCTTTGCCAGTGTGAAGGTGAGTTGGCGGTGCCGGGATACCGGCACAAAAAGCGCCAGGCTGGCTTTTTGACGGTGAGCAACAGCGTGGCTGCCGTTGGTTTCCATAGGGACGGTTCACCGCACCGGGAGCGGTACGGGACCGCCTATCTGAATGGAGTTCGTCATGATGCAGTTGAAGTCAAGCTTGGCTGCAGGCGCCAGCATCCTCGCGCTGGTTACGGCGCCCGCTTTTGCGGAGCCGGCGGCGGGAAACATGGGCTACAGCTTTGCGCCCCCGGCTCCGGCGACGGCGCAACCCCCCGCGCCCGCTGCAGTCGCCTATCCCGCGCAGGGATATGCGGGTACAACGCAAGGTTACGCGGCGTCCGCGCCGGGCTATGCGACGCCCCCGCCCTACGTCGACTGCAACAACCCGTATTACACTCAGTATTGCCAGGCGTATAACGCCTGGTACAACCAGAACATGCAGTATTACGACCAGGATTATCCGACCTATGCCTATGACTACGGCTTCGACGATTGGGGATATCCCGACGATATCGGCTTTGGCCTAGGTTTCTACGGCGGACACTTTGGACATGGCTTTGGACATGGCTTCCGACATGGCGGCGGCTTTCACAGTGCCGGGTTCCATAACGGCGGCTTCCACAGCACCGGCCGTTCCCACGGCTTCGGCGGTTCTCACGGCTTCGGCGGCTCCCACGGCGGTGGCGGCGGCGTTCACGGCGGCGGCGGCACTCGCCGATAAGCCGCACGGCGATCACTCCTTGGCGTGGTTCTGAGAGCGCTTGAGAGCCGGCGGCGGGAGGCGCACGATGACGGCTCGGCCGCAACCGACAGGAGCCCCGCCATGCCGGACGATTCTCACGACGAATTCGCCGCTGCCGTGCGCCGCGCCGGCGTCACCATCCCGCAAGACCGCTGGGCGGCGATGCGCGAGGCTTATTACAGCATGCAATCGCTGCTGAAGGTGCTCGACGACCCGCTTGCCTATGAGGACGAGCCGATGGCGATGCCGCGCTTCGATGGAGCTAAGCCGTGAGCGCGCGGCCTTTGCCGACGCTCGCCGAGGCCGGGCGCAAGATCGCCAATGGCGAATTGTCGCCGATGGCGCTGACCGAGGCGGCGCTTGCCCGCGCCGAGGCGCTCAACCCCAGGCTCGATGCCTTTATCGAGATCACCGCCGAGCGCGCCCGCGCGGCCGCCGCAAGGGCCGAGCGCGAGATCGCCGGCGGCCGGCGCCGCGGCCCGCTGCACGGCATCCCCTATGGACTGAAAGACATTTACGATGCTGCGGGCCTGCGCACGACCGCGCATTCGCGTCTGCTGCTTGAGAACATCGCGGTGGCCGACGCCGAGACCACGGCGCGGCTCGAAGCCGCCGGCATGATCCTCATCGGCAAGCTCGCGACGCACGAATTCGCGACCGGCGGGCCGGCCTTCGACCTGCCGTTTCCGCCGGCGCGCAACCCGTGGAACACCGCGCATTTCACCGGCGGGTCGAGTTCGGGTTCGGGCGCGGCGGTCGCCGCCGGCATCTTGCCGCTGGCGATGGGCTCGGACACCGGCGGCTCGATCCGCCTGCCGGCTGCCTATTGCGGCACGGTCGGGCTCAAGCCGACCTATGGCCGAGTCAGCCGGCGCGGCGTGGCGCCGCTCTGCTACACGCTCGACACGACCGGCCCTTTGACCTGGACGGTCGAGGATGCCGCGCTGGCGCTGCAAGTGCTCGCCGGCCACGACCCGCGCGATCCCGGCTCGGCCGATGTGCCAGTGCCCGATTATCACGCGCAGCTGCGCGACGGGGTGAAGGGGCTGCGAGTCGGCTATTGCAGCGCCTTCAACCGCGACGGCGAAGTCGACGCCGAACAGACAGCCGCGCTCGACCAGGTGGCGCAGGTTCTCGCCAAGCTCGGCGCCGAGGTGACCGAGGTGACGCTGCCGCCCAATGCGCAGTTCCAAGCCTGCGCGCGCGCCATCTCGCACAGCGAGTCGTTCGCGATCCACGCCCAGGACTTGCGCACCCGGCCGGAACTGTACGCCCGCGTCACCCGCGAGCGGCTGATGCTCGGCGGGTTCCTGACCGCGACGCAATATGTCCAGGCGCAGCGCCTCAGGCGCATCTTGACGCGCAAGGTCGATGCGCTGTTCGAGACGGCGGACGTACTGCTGACCGCGATCATCCCCGGCGCAGCACCGGTGCTCGAGGAGACCGACGACGGGCCGTGGCGTCGCCAGCAGCCTCTGGCGTCGGTGTTCAACGTCACCGGCCATCCCTGCATGGCGCAACCCTGCGGTTTCTCCAAGAACGGCCTGCCGCTGTCGGCGCAGTTCGTCGGCCGGCATTTCGACGAGGCGACGGTGCTGCGCGCCGGCTACGCCTATGAGCAGGAAGCGGGCTGGGTGAACAAGCGCCCTGTTCTGGCGACCCTCGACGCGTAGCGCCAACAGGAATCACCACAGAGACAGTTAGGCAAGAGATTGCGAGCGGTTGTCATCTCATTCGCCTCACCGCCTCATTGTTCAATAATGCGGCTTTGCCGCGATTTTGTTCAATAATGCGGCTTCGCCGCGATTTTTTGCGGCAGGGGAGCCTTCTCGATGACAGACCGTAATGGCGACGCGATCGCCCGCAACGTGCGCCGCATC
The DNA here is from genome assembly GCA_035504235.1 of Allostellaceae bacterium. Classification (GTDB taxonomy): domain Bacteria; phylum Pseudomonadota; class Alphaproteobacteria; order ATCC43930; family CGMCC-115725; genus DATARH01. The sequence goes on from DATJSH010000085.1 coordinate 70,073, forward strand.
GCGCATCTCGACCTGATGGGCGCGGGGCAGGTGACGGTCGACGCCAACTACGCCTATATCGGCCATATCACCAACAAGGAAGGGTTGGGCACGACGATCCTCGACGTCAGCGACCCGGCCAATCCGCGCGTCGTCTCGACGATCATGCTCGATACCCCAGACTCGCACAGCCACAAGGCACGGGTCGCGGGCGATCTGATGATCGTCAATTCCGAGCGCAACAACTCGGGCATCGGCCGCAAGGCCGAGGCGCTGCCCGGCACCCGCGCCCATCTGCGCGAGCTGCTCGGCCGCGAGCCGAACCATGCCGAGCTTGCCGAAAAGCTCGGCGTCGAGCCGGGTGACATCCCGCTCTTGGAAGAGGCCGAAAAGCACCCCTACCCCAATGGCGGGTTCAAGCTCTACGACATCACGAACAAAGCGCGCCCGGAATTGCTGGCCTTTCAGCGCACCGGCGGCATCGGCGTGCACCGCTTCGATATGGACGCGCATTACGCCTACATCTCGACCGAGATGGCGGGTTTCATCGGCAATATCCTCGTCATCTACGACATTCGCGATCCGCATCATGTCGAGGAAGTGTCGCGCTGGTGGATGCCGGGCCAGCATCTCGCCGGCGGCGAGATGCCGCATTGGCCGGGCCGCCAGCATCGCCTGCACCATGCGCTGCGCTTTGGCAGCGAGATGTGGGCCGGCTGCTGGCACGGCGGGCTGCATGTCATCGACGTCTCCGATATCACCCGACCGCGCACGCTCGCCGGCTACAACTACCATCCGCCATTCCCGGAGCCGACGCACACGGTGATGCCGCTGCCGTTCCGCCCCGGCGGGCGGCGGGTGTGCATCGCGATCGACGAGGAGGACCAGTTCTACGGCGCCGCCGAGGCGGAGGCGCGGCGCGGCCGGCCGCATGCCGCGCTGTGGACGTTCGATGTCAGCGATTGGGAACGGGTCCAGCCGCTCGCGATGTTCGAGGTCAGCGAGCTCGATTCACCCTATGCCCGCACCCCCGGCGGCCGCTTTGGCGCGCACCAGTTCGCCGAGCGGATGCACGACAGCCTCGTCTATTGCGCCTGGTTTTCGGGCGGGTTGCGCGTCGTCGATGTCGCCGACCCGAGCGCGCCGCGCGAGGTCGCCTCGTTCATCCCCGAGCCGCGCGGCGGCAGGCCGAGCCCGCAATCGAACGACGTCGAGATCGACAGTCGCGGCCTCATCTACCTCGCCGACCGCAATATTGGGCTCGATATCCTCGAATTGCGCCGCTAACGGGCCGAAGCCAACTCCACGTTCCCGCGGTAGTGGTTGACGTATTGCGAGTAAAGCACCGCCGGCAGCGTTGCCAGATTGGCGGCGGTGGCGCGGATGCCGGTATCGACAGTGCGCGCGGTGCGGTAATCGGCGGCCTTGACCGCCGCCGCGACCGCCGCGGTATAGGCGCCGTAGGGATAGGCGAAGGTGTCGATCGCGATGCCGAAATGGTCTTCCAGCCAAGCCTTGCTGCCGGCGACCTCGTCCTTGAGTCGCGCCCCGGTGCCGAGGCTGGGCAGCGACGGGTGGGTGTGCGAATGGCAGCCGATCGTCATCCCGGCCGCCATCATCGCCCGCAGCTGGTCGGTCGTCATGAAGTTCTCGTGATCGACATAGCCGCTGACGATGTAGAACGTCGCGCCGAAACCGTATTTCTGTAAGAGCGGAAATCCGTGCTCGAACTGGTTCTCCCAGCCGTCGTCGAACGACAGGATGACCGGCCGCTCGGGCAGCGGGAGGCCGTATTCGAGGCTATCGGCCAAATCGGCGAATGAGACGCTCTGATAGCCATTATCGCTGAGAAAACGGAGATGCTGCTCGAACCCGTCCGGCGTCACGTAGAGCACGCCCGGCGCATGGTCGGGCACGACATGGTGGTAGACGAGGATCGGGAT
>DATJSH010000086.1:0-20589 GCA_035504235.1 Allostellaceae bacterium
GCGATGATCCAGAAAACCCAGGCGATCATCGCGCAGAAGACCATCGTCGCGCCGTTCGGCGGGCGGCTCGGCGTCCGCCAGGTCAATCTCGGTCAATACCTCAACCCGGGGAATCCGATCGTTACGCTGACCGACCTCAAGACGCTCTACGTCAATTTCACCCTGCCGTCGCAGATGACGCCGCAGATCGATGTGGGGCAGAAGGTCGACGTCACCGCCGATGCCTTTCCGGGCAAGAAATTCACCGCGACGATCACCACGATCGAGCCGCAGATCTCGGCCAACACCCGCACGCTCAATATTCAGGCGACGATGCCCAACCCGGACGAGTCGCTGCGGCCGGGCATGTTCGTCAATGCCGCCGTGGTGCTGCCCGAGCAGGCGCCGGAGGTGGTGCTGTCCGAGACCGCGGTCGACTACACGCTCTACGGCGACAGCGTCTACGTGATCCGCCAGGACGGACAGGATAGCGCCGGCAAGCCGGTGCTGAAGGCGCATCGCGTGGCGGTGAAGACCGGGCTGCGCTGGGATGACAAGGTGGCCGTGCTCAGCGGCTTGAAAGCCGGCGACGAGGTCGTCGCCGCGGGCCAGATCAAGGTACAGGACGGTGCCGCGGTCACCGTTACCGGCAACCCGCCGCCGCAGCCTCCGGCGCATCTGACGCCGCAGTAATTTTTAGCCCCTCCCGCAAGGGGGAGAGGGAGGGGTGTCCGCGCGCAGCGTGAGAGGGTGAGGGTTCGATGAGATTTACCGATCTCTTTATCCGCCGCCCGGTGCTGGCGACCGTCGTCAGCCTGTTGATCCTGCTGATCGGCGCGCGGGCGATGTACGGGCTGCAGGTCCGCCAGTACCCGAAACTGTCGAACACGACAATCACGGTGACGACGATCTACCCCGGCGCATCGCCCGATCTCATCGAAGGCTTTATCACCGTGCCCATCGAGCAGGCGGTCGCGACCGCCGAGGGCATCGACTACATGACCTCGAACTCGGTGCTCGGCACCAGCACGATCACTGCCTACATCAAGCTCAATTACGATCCGAGCAAGGCGCTTTCCGACGTCCTCGCCAAGGTACAACAGGTCAAATACCTGCTGCCGACCGGCTCGGAGGACCCGATCATCACCAAGCAGACGGGGCAGACGACCGATATCATGTATATCGGCTTCGGCAGCGCCACCCTGCAGGCTTCCGCCATCACCGACTATCTGACCCGCGTCGTGCAGCCTTTGATGGCGACCGTCGACGGCGTCTCGCAGGCCGAGATCCTCGGCGGCCAGACCTTCGCGATGCGGCTCTGGCTCGATCCCGACAAGATGGCGGCGCGCGGTATCTCGGCCGGCGATGTGCAGCAGGCGATCCTTGCCAACAACTTCCAATCCGCGCCCGGCCAGGCTAAGGGCGTTTACACCGTCACCAATGTCGACGCACAGACCGGCCTCACCAGCGTCGACCAGTTCAAGAAGATGGTCGTCAAGGCGTCGAACGGCGCGGTCGTCCGCGTGGAAGACATCGCCAGTGTCGAGCTCGCGGCGCAGAGCTGGACGTCGAGTGTCGCGATGAACGGCCAGCACGCGGTTTTTGTCGGCATCCAGTCGACCCCGGACGGCAACCCGCTGACCATCGTCAAGGGGGTGCGCGCGCTGTTCCCGCAGATCGAGCGGACGCTCCCGCCGGCGGTGAAGATGCAGGTCGCTTACGATTCGACGAGGTTCATCCAGGCGTCGATCGACGAGGTGAAAACGAGCCTCGGCCAGGCGATCGTCATCGTCGTGGTGGTGATCTTCCTGTTCCTCGGCAGTCTGCGCTCGGTGGTCATCCCGATCGTGACGATCCCCTTATCGCTGGTCGGCGCCGGGATCATCATGTCGGGGCTCGGCTTCAGTCTCAACCTGCTGACCTTGCTGGCGATGGTGCTGGCGATCGGGCTTGTCGTCGATGATGCGATCGTCGTCGTCGAGAATGTCTACCGTCACCTCGAAGAGGGAAAGAGTCCGCCCCAGGCGGCGCTGATCGGCGCGCGCGAGATCGCCGGGCCGGTCATCACCATGACCCTGACGCTTGCCGCCGTCTACGCGCCGATCGGCTTCCTGGGCGGCGTCACCGGCGCGTTGTTCCGCGAATTCGCCTTCACCCTTGCCGGCGCGGTCATCATCTCGGGCATCGTCGCAGTGACCTTGTCGCCGATGATGTGCTCGCTCTTGCTGAAGCAAGGCGCGGCCGAGAAGGGCTTTGCGAAGCTGCTCGACCGCGGCTTCAACGGCCTCGCCAACTGGTACGGAAGGCGGCTCGAGCGCTCGCTCGATTACCGCGCGGTGACGGCTCTTTTCGCGGTCGCGGTGTTTGTCGCGCTCGGCTTTATGTACATGAACACCAAGAAGGAGCTGGCGCCCGAGGAAGACCAGGGCGTGCTCTTCGCGCTGACCAAGGCGCCGCAATACGCGAACCTCGACTATCTCGACGCCTATGGCGAGGAGATGGACAAGGCCCTGGCGTCGTTCCCCGAGAGCGATCTGCGCTTTGTCGTCAACGGCCGCAACGGCCCGAACCAGGGGATCGCCGGCATGATCCTGAAGCCGTGGGACGAGCGCGCCCGCACGGCGATGCAGATCAAGCCGCTGATGCAGGCCAAGCTCAACGGCATCGAGGGAATGCGCGCCTTCGCCTTCTCGCTGCCGCCGTTGCCCGCGTCGATCGGCGGCCTGCCGGTGCAGATGGTGATCTATTCGACCGGCGATTTCATCTCGATCTTCAACGCGATGAACAAGCTCAAGGACGCGGCGCGCAAAAGCGGCCTCTTCATCGTCGTCGACAGCGATCTCGACTTCAACCAGCCGACGATCCGCATCGAGGTCGACCGCTCCAAGGCCAACGAGCTCGGCGTGACGATGCAGTCGATCGGCGACACGCTGGCGCTGCTGGTTGGCGAGAACTACGTCAACCGCTTCAACCTCCAAGGCCGCTCTTACGAAGTCATCCCGCAAGTTCCGCGCGTCGATCGGCTCAACCAGGATGCGCTGACCCAGTACTACGTGAAGTCGGCGGCCGGCGACCCGGTGCCGCTGTCGAACCTCGTCAAGGTCTCGACCGTCACCGCGCCCAACGCGCTGACCGGCTACAACCAGCTCCATTCGGCGACGTTCCAGGCGGTGCCGATGCCCGGCGTGACGATGGGCCAGGCGGTCGATTTCCTCGAACAGCAGGCCAAGACGCTGCCGCAAGGCTTCAACCACGACTACCTGTCGGATTCGCGCCAGTATGTGCAGGAGGGGAACGCGCTTGTCGTGACCTTCGTCTTCGCGCTGATCATCATCTTCCTGGTGCTGGCGGCGCAGTTCGAAAGCCTGCGCGACCCGTTCGTGATCCTCATCAGCGTGCCGATGTCGATGTTCGGCGCGATGCTGCCGCTGTTTATCGGCGTTTCGACGATGAACATCTACAGCCAGGTCGGGCTGGTGACGCTTGTCGGCCTTATCAGCAAGCACGGCATCCTGATGGTCGAGTTCGCCAACCAGCTGCAGATCAACGAGGGGCTCGACCGCCGCCAGGCGATCGAGCGCTCGGCGCGCGTCCGGTTGCGGCCGATCCTGATGACGACGGCGGCGATGGTGGTCGGCCTCTTTCCGCTGGTGACGGCGACCGGCGCCGGCGCGGCGAGCCGCTTCTCGATCGGCATCGTCGTCGTCTGCGGCATGTCGATCGGCACGCTCTTCACGCTGTTCGTGCTGCCGGCGGTCTACACCGTGCTGGCCAAGGACCACGTCGCGGCGGCGCATTCGGTGCGCGCCCGGGAATTGGCGCAGATCACATAAGACACGCTTTTTCCTGTGTCATTGCCGCGGAAGCGGGAACCCATGAACACAGGCTGGCGCCGGCTTCGTGCCGTCGGTGTTCGTGGGTTGCGGGTCCGGCCCTTCAGGCCGCCCCGAAATGACGGGAGGAAGTTTGGCGCCATAGCCGTGCTGTCAGCAGCGCGGCGACCGTGGTCAATCCGAGCACAAATCCCCACCACATGCCGATCGGGCCGAGGCTGAGCAGGAAGGTCAGCGCCCAACCGCCGGCGAAGCCGATGACCCAGTAGCCCAGCGCGGCGTAGAACATCGGCGCGATGGTGTCCTCATACCCGCGCAACGCTCCGGCCGCGACGACCTGCATCCCGTCGACCACCTGGAACAGGCCGGCGAAGACCAGAAAGCGCAAGGCCAGCGCCACCAGCGCATGGTTCCCCGGAGCGTCGGCCGAGACGTAAACCGCGACGATCGCATGCGGCGCCGTCCAGATGACGATCGCTGAGGCAGCCATAAATCCCGTGCCCAGCACCATCGCGACAAGAACCGCCCGTCGCGCCGCCACCGGCCGCCCGGCGCCGCGCTCGGCGGCGACCCGCACCGTCGCCGCCTGGCCGATCCCCATCGGCACCATGAAGGTGATGCTGGCATAGTTGATCGCGATCTGATGCGCGGCGAGCGCGTCGGCGCCGAACAGCCCGACGACCGCCGCTCCGGTGACGAACACCCCGATCTCCAATGCCTGCTGCCCGCCGATCGGTGCACCCAGCCGCAGGATGCGCCAAAAATCGGCCAGCACCTCCCGGCCGGGGCAATGCAGCGGCGGCGCCAGCCCGCGGCGGCGCAGCCGCCACATCACGGTCGCGAGCCCCAGCATCATCAGCCATTGGACGCTCGCCGAGGCCGTCGCCGAGCCGACCAGCCCGAGCGCCGGCAGGCCGAGACGGCCATAGATCAGCACCCAATTGAGCGCCGCGTTGGCCGGCACGCACAGCAGCAACACGACCATCACGCCGCGCGGCCGCTCCAGCGCGGCGAGCAGGCTGCGCAATACCGCGAAGAGCAGAAACCCCGGCGCACCCCAGCATATCGCGTGCAGGAAACGCCCGGTCTCGCGCGTCAGCGCCGGGTCATAGCCGATCAAGTCGAGAAGCCGGTCGGCCACGGTCATTGCCGCGATCACCATGAGCGAGAACAGCACCGCGAGCAGCAATCCGCTGCGCGCGATGCGCCCCGCCATCTGCCTGTCGCCGGACCCGATCGAATAGGCGGCGAGCGGCGCCACCGCGGTCAGCACGCTGAGGCAGGTGACGACGCTGGTGAAGTAGAATCCGCCGGCCAGCGCGGCTGCCGCCAGCGGCACCGCGCCGAGCTTGCCGACCATGATCGTGTCGGTGACCCCCATCGCCATCTGCGACAGGTTCGCGGTCGCCAGCGGCGCCGCCAGCACCAGGGTCGCGCGGGTTTCGGAGAAAAGAGCGGAACGCATTTGCGTCCTTTGAGATGCCTTCGGCGACACTCGGGGTGGGGCGAGCGTCCGGTCGAGGGCAATCGGGCATGAGGGATAGGCAGCTTGCCTTCCCAAGGCGGCTCGCTTAATGCGAGGCCTCAAAGGAACGCTGGGCTGGTTTGCAGGGGCGCCGGCCGGTTTGACGCCTCATGGCAAAGGCCATAGGCTTTTTCAAGCAAAATCGCGCACGGAGGACATCGCCATGGCGTATCGGATCACGCCGCTGACCGCGCACACCGGCGCCGAGGTCACAGGTCTCGATCTGTCGCAGCCGCTCGACCCCGCGACCAGGACCGCGCTCAACCGTGCCTGGGCGCAGCATCATGTGCTGGTGATCCGCGAGCAAAAATACCAGCCGCCCGATTTCCTCCGGGCCGTTCAGGTATTCGGCGAGCTGCAGCCGCACGACAAAAAGGACATGCACGTCCCCGGCTTTCCGGAAATGTACTACGTGACCAACACGGAATTTCTCGGCACAAGGCGCATGATCCCGGGCGAGACGTTCCACACCGACCACTCGAACCATCCGGCGCCGCCCAAAGCGACGATCCTCTATCCCGTGGAGCTGCCGACCAGCGGCGGCGACACGCAATACGTCAACATGCACCTCGCCTATGACGAGCTCTCGGACGCGATGAAAAAGAAGATCGACGGGCTCAAGGCGGTGCACGTCTATCTCAGCAAATACAGCCCGCGGCCGCTGAAACCATTGAACGAGGAGAGCCTCAAGGCACTCCCGCCGGCAGGCATCCACCCGCTGGTGCGCGTCCACCCCGACAACGGCCGCAAGGCGCTCTTCATGAACCCGGTGCGGATCGAATCGATCGTCGGCATGCCCGACGACGAGGCGCTCGACCTCGTCGCCGAGCTGATGGCGCACGCGACGCAGAAGAAATACGAGTACCGCCACCAGTGGCGCATGGGCGACATGGTGATCTGGGACAACCGCAGCGTGCTGCACAAGGCCAACCCGGATTACGACATGAACCAGCGCCGCTATCTCTATCGCCTGATGCTCAAGGGCGAGGCGCCGATCCCGGTGGCGCAGGCGGCGTGACGGAACGTTGGCGGAACCGAGCCAAGGGACAAGAACGAATCGGAATTCATTCTTGTAGATAGCGGCGACTAGCCCAGCCGGCGCTTGAACAGCTCGCTCACCAGGCCGTAGCAATGCCAGGCGAGCGCGGGGTCATAACGCGGTCCTTCATCCCGCATGAAGGCGTGCGCGGCGTTGAATTCGTGCCAGGTGTAGGTGGCGCCCACTTCCTCAAGCGTATCGCGGATGAGCCGCCGGCCGGCGAGCGGCACGTGCGGGTCCTGCCGGCCCCAGATCATCAGGAGCTCGCCCTTGATGTCGCCGGCGCGCGCGAGGCTGTTGTCGGCGTTGCCCTTGCCGAGCTGGTGGTCGTGGATGTCGGTCGCATAGAAGCAGGCGGTGGCGGCCACGTCCGGGTTCATCCCGGCGCGAAACGCAAGATGCCCGCCGAGGCAAATCCCCATCGCGCCGAGCTTGCCGCTGCACGCCGGATGGGTTTTGAGGTGGTCGAGCGCGGCGCGCGCGTCGCTGTCATGGGCGGCGACGGTCTTCTCGAACTTGAGCGCATTGCCGCGGTCGGTGCCCGGCGCGTCGTAGAGCAGCACCGTGCCGGGCGCTTCGTATTCGTGATAGACCTCGGGCGCCGAGACGACAAACCCCTGGCCGGCGAGAAACGCCGCCATGCGCCGCACCGGGCCGGTGATCTGGTAAATCTCGGAATAGAGCACGATCCCCGGGTAGCGGCCAGGCGCCTGCGGGGCGAACAGATGCACCCGCATCGGCCCGGTCGGGGTCGCGATGTCCTCGAACGCATGCTCGTTGATGATCATGACCGCCGGCCTCCCTGCACCTGATGGGTAGTAGTATACAATCGCCGGCGGCCAATCGGGCCGCAGAGGCCGGAGCCGGCGATTCAAATCGCTCTTACCGATAGGCCAATAGCTCGGCGCGGTGCCGACGCAGCCAGGCGCGCGGCCCGGCGCTATCCGGAACAAGGCTCGCGACGACGCTCCAGAAGCGAGGCCCGTGGTTCATCTCGACGAGATGCGCGACTTCATGCGCGACGACGTATTGGACGACCGGCTCGGGCGCGAAGACGAGCCGCCAGCTGAACGACAGCGCACCCTTCGACGAGCAGCTTCCCCACCGGCTCTTCGGGTCGCGCACCCCGACCCGCGTGACATCCTTGCCGAGCCGCGCGGCGAGCGTGCGGGCGCGCGCGGCGAAGTCGCGCCGGGCAAGCGCCTTCAGATGGTCGGTGATCCGGCGCGGCAGATGGACGGGATCGCCTCGCACCAAGATTGCGCCGTCGGCGATGGTGACGGGCGCGGCTGCGGGCTCGGTGATGCGCCTGATGCGGTGCGGCACGCCGAATATCGGCACTGTCGCGCCGTCGGCGAGCCGCAGCGGCGGCGGCATCGCCGCCACCCGCGCCGCAATCCAGCCGCGGTGGCGGGCGACAAAGCCGATCGCCGCGTCGGCGGCAAAGCGCCGCGGCAGCACCAGCTCGACACCGCGCGTGGCCGCGTCGACACGCAGCGACAGGCGCCGGGCCCGCGGGCTGACACGAATCGCGATCGGCGCGGCAAGTTCCAGTTGGCGGAGGCTGTGGCGGATCTTGTCGAGCGCCGGCATGTCACAAAAGCTTCCGGGACGTGTCACGATTTGGCAAGCTCGTGTGCCGAATCTGAAATTCGTCGACTCGGCGTCACGCTCAACGCGAATTTCAGATTCGAAACCACACGAGCCATCTTATAAAACTCGTGCGGTTTTCGGATTGGAGTTCGCAAACGAGTCCGCCACAAGGGTAATGCGAATTTCGAATCCATCACAAACCTCGTCAGATAAGCCGGCTGACGTGCAGGGGGGGACGGATTTTATGAAAAAGCTGATGCCTGCGCTCGTCCTTGCGGCGAGCGTCGTGTTTGCCGCGAAGATTGACGTCGCCTGGGCCGACCCGATCGAGATCCAATGGTGGCACTCGATGACCGGGGTCAATGGCGACCGCATCAACAAGATCGCCGACGACTTCAACAAGATGCAGAGCGACTACAAGGTCATCCCGGTGTTCAAGGGCGGCTACGCCGAATCGATGACCGCCGCGATCGCCGCCTATCGCGCCGGTACCGCACCCGACATCGTGCAGGTGTTCGAGGTCGGCACCGCGACGATGATGGCGGCAAAGGGCGCGATCAAGCCGGTCTACCAGCTGATGGCCGATGCCGGCGAGCCGTTCGACCCGAGCAGCTACCTGCCGACGGTGACGGCGTATTACAGTACGCCCGACGGCAAGATGCTGTCGTTCCCGTTCAACAGCTCGACCCCGGTGGTTTATTGGAACAAGGACGAGTTCAAGAAGGCCGGGCTCGACCCCGACAAGGCGCCGGTTACCTGGCCGGAAACCTTCGAGGTCGCGAAAAAGCTGCGTGCCGCCGGGATTAATTGCGGCTTTACGTCGGCTTGGGTGAGTTGGGTGCAGATCGAGAATTTCAGCGCGTGGCACAACATCGCGATCGGCACCAAGGAGAACGGGCTCGCCGGGACCGACACCGAGCTGGAGATCAACAACCCGCTGGTCGTGCGCCATGTCAACGACTTGGTCGAGGCGCAGAAGGACAAGAGCTTCGACTACAAGGGCCGCACAACCGAGCCGGAAAGCAGCTTCCTCAACGGCGATTGCGCGATGATCCAGGATTCGTCGGCTGCCTACGGCCTGTTCAAGGGCGGGCTTAAATCGCCGTTCGGCGTCGCCGAATTACCTTATTACCCCGACGTCAAGGGCGCCCCGCAAAACTCGATCATCGGCGGTGCGAGCCTTTGGGTCCTGGGCGGCAAGCCGGCCGATCACTACAAGGGCATCGCCAAGTTCTTCACCTATTTGTCGAGCGTTCCGGTACAGGAGAAGTGGCACGAGGACACCGGGTATCTGCCGATCACCAAGGCTGCCTACGAGGCGACCAAGGCCTCGGGCTTCTATGACAAGAACCCCGGCACCGAAATCGCGCTGAAGCAGATGACCGCGAAGCCGCCGACCGAGAACACCAAGGGCCTGCGCTTCGGCAATATGGTGCAGATCCGCGACATCATCGCCGAGGACCTCGAAGCTGCCTTTGCCGGGAAGGAAACCGCCCAGGCAGCGATGGACGACGCCGTCAAGCGCGGCGACGCGCTGCTGCGCCAGTTCCAGAAGAATACGCAGTAGGGTTCGTGCCTGCCCTAGTTTCATCCCCTTGGCCGAGCTTGTCGCGGCCATCCACGAATAACCCAAAGCTATTCGTGGACCCCCGGGTCAAGCCCGGGGGAGGCGATATTTTGGGGTTCTAAAGCTGATGGAACGCCGCGTCATCTTCGGCGGCTGGGTATGCCCGGTGATCCTCCTGGTGCCGCAGATGGCGGTGACGCTGGTATTTTTTTTCTGGCCGGCCGGGCAGGCTGTGGTGCAGTCGTTCCTGCGCGGCGATCCGTTCGGATTGAGCGAGCACTTCGTCGGCGCGGCGAACTTCACCGACCTCATCGCCGACCCGAACTACCTCGCGTCGTTCGGGGTCACCGCCCTGTTCAGCTTTTCGGTCGCGATCCTGGCGCTGGTGCCGGGCTTGCTGCTCGCGGTGATGGCCGATCGGGTCGTACGGGGCGCGGCGTTCTACAAGACCGTGCTGCTCATTCCCTATGCGATCGCGCCGGCGATCGCCGGGGTCTTGTGGATGTTCATGTTCAACCCCAGCATCGGCGTGCTCGCCGCCGCGCTGCGCTGGTTCGGGGTCGACTGGAACTATCTGTTGAATGCGCCGCAGGCTATCCTGTTGGTCATCCTGGCCGCCGCGTGGAAGCAGGTCAGCTACAATTTCCTGTTCTTCCTGGCCGGTTTGCAGGCGATCCCGGCCGCGCTGATCGAGGCTTCGGCGATCGACGGCGCGACGCCGCGGCGGCGGTTCTGGACCATCGTCTTTCCGCTCCTGGCGCCGACCAGCTTCTTTTTGATCGTTATCAATATCGTCTACGCGTTTTTCGACACGTTCGGCGTCATCCACAACGTGACCCAGGGCGGACCCGGACAATCGACCGAAATCCTCGTCTACAAGGTCTGGTACGATGGCGTCGTCGGGCTCGACCTCGGCGGGTCGTCGGCGCAATCGGTCATCCTGATGGCGATCGTCATCGGACTGACCGCGATCCAGTTCAAATTCGTCGAGCGCCGGGTGCATTATGCCTAGTTTCGCTGCGCGGAATGCAGCTCCGGGCTGGTGCCGCCGCCGGCGCGGACGCGCCGACGCACCAGGTGAAACATGGTAAGTGCCCCCCGCAGCGCCATTGTCCCGCACGCCGTGCTGATCACCGGCCTCGTGCTCGTGCTGTTCCCGATTTTTGTCGCTTTCATCGCGGCGAGCGATTTGTTGCCCGATATCCTCAATGCGCCGATGAGCCTCGTGCCGGGCGGGCACTTTATCGCCAACACGATCGAGGCGCTCGGCGCCGGGACGGTCAAGACCAGCGGCGAACCGGTCTGGTCGATGATGGTCAACAGCAGCGTGATGGCGCTCGCGATCGCGGTCGGCAAGATCGCGATCTCGCTGCCATCAGCCTATGCGGTCGTGTTCTTTCGCTTTCCGCTGCGTCGGCTGTGCTTCTGGGCGATTTTCGTGACGCTGATGCTGCCGGTCGAAGTGCGCATCATGCCGACCTACAAGATCGCGGCCGACCTGCACCTGATCAACACCTATGCCGGCCTCACCCTGCCGCTGATCGCCTCGGCGACGGCGACGCTGCTCTTCCGCCAATTTTTCCTGACGATCCCCGACGAGCTGGTCGAGGCCGCCAAGATCGACGGCGCCGGGCCGTGGCGGTTTTTGGTCGACACGGTGATCCCGCTATCGGCCACCAATATCGCCGCGCTCTTCGTGATCCTCTTTATCTACGGCTGGAACCAGTATTTGTGGCCGCTGCTCGTCACCGACACGCCGTCAATGACGACGATCGTCATCGGCATGCGCCAGATGATTGGCAATGGCGACGCGCAGACCGAGTGGCAGCTGATCATGGCCACCGCGCTGCTGGCGATCCTGCCGCCGATCGCGGTGGTGCTGCTGATGCAGCGCTGGTTCGTCAAGGGCCTGGTCGATACCGAGAAATGAGCGCGCTCGGCCTGCGGCCAGCCATCGTCGGCGATGCCGCCGACATCCACGAGCTGCTGCTCAAGCGCGCGGCCGAGATCCCGCTCGCGGTCGAGACCTTGGAGCAGCAAGAGGCGCTTTACGCCGCGATCCGCAAGATCCTCGCGTTCGGCCAATCGTGGATCGCGACCGAGGGCGGGACGGTCGCGGGCGTCGTGCTGGTCGATGCGGCCGAGGTCGGGCGCCACTGGGGGGAGAACGAGTTGTTGAACCTGCGTTATGCGGCCGGCCAAGGCCTCGACGGGTTGCTCGGCGAGGTGATCGCGCGCAACGTGCCGATCGTCGCCGGCGTCCGCGACGCCAATCGCAGCGGGCTTGCCGAACTGCTCGAAAGCCTCGGCTTTTGCTTGACCGAAACGCGTGTCGGCGAGCGGCATTTTCGCCATCGGCCGGGAGAACGGAAATAGATGGCGACGCTAACCCTCGACAGCATCAAAAAATCCTATGGCGACCGCGAGGTCGTCCACGGCGTCAGCTGCGCTGTCGCGGATGGCGAGCTGGTGGTGGTCGTCGGCCCGTCGGGCTGCGGGAAATCGACCCTGCTGCGGATGGTCGCCGGGCTGGAGACGGTGACCTCGGGTTCAGTGGCGATCGATGGCCGCGTCGTCAACAACATCGAGCCCAAGGATCGCGACATCGCGATGGTGTTCCAGAATTACGCGCTCTACCCGCATATGAGCTGCTTCGACAACATGGCCTATGGCTTGCGGATGCGCGGGATGGGCCGCGATGCAATCAGGATGCGCGTCGAGCGGGCGGCCGCAACCTTGCAGCTCGATGGCCTGTTGGAGCGCAGACCGCGCCAGCTGTCGGGCGGCCAGCGCCAGCGTGTGGCGATGGGGCGCGCAATCGTTCGCGACCCCAAGGTGTTTCTTTTCGACGAACCGCTTTCCAATCTCGACGCCAAGCTGCGTGTGCAGATGCGCGTCGAGATCAAGCGGCTGCAGCAGGAGCTCGGCACCACCTCGCTCTACGTGACGCATGATCAGGTCGAGGCGATGACCCTCGCCGACCGGCTCATTGTGATGAATGCCGGCAATGCCGACCAGATCGGGCCGCCGCTCGACCTCTACGAGAGGCCGGCGACGGCGTTTGTCGCCGGCTTTATCGGCTCGCCGGCGATGAACCTGATCGAGGGGCGGCTCGATGCGTCGGGTGTGGTCGTCGGCAATTGCGTGCTGCCGTGCGAGCGCCCCGCCGGGGAGGCGGGGCGCGGCGTGACGGTCGGGCTGCGCCCCGAGCATTTGGCGCTCGCGGGGGAGGGGTCGCTGCCGCTGACCGTCGAGCTTCTCGAGCGGCTCGGCGCCGACACGATCGTTCACGGCAAGCTTGGCGGCGGCGGGAGTGTGGTCACCGCGCGCGCCGCCGGGACGATCAACCCGTCATTGGGCGAGGTGCTGCGGTTTGCGGTGCGCCCCGAGCATGTCCACCTGTTCGACCGGGTGAGCGGCGCACGGATCTAATCTTCCCGGTCGATCAGATGGATGAACGAACCGGCGATGTTGCCGCGTCGCAGCCCGGTGCGACCGAGCGTGTTCCCCGATGAGTCGGCGATCGCGAAGAGCGGATCGCCATTTTCTTCGACGATCGTCGCATAATGAAATTCGTGCCCGCGAAACCGCGCGCCCTCGCCGCCGAGCGGCCCCGCGGCGAGCAATCCCGCTGTCCGGTAGCCAAGATGCCGGCGCCGCTCGGCAAAGCTTGTCTTGAGCGGCAAGAGCCCCGCCATGCGATGCGTCGCGCCGCCGGCGTCGGTCAGCGTCTCGCCCAGCACCATGTAGCCGCCGCACTCGCCGTAAATTCCCTCGTCGGCGACGCGAAGCGCATCCAGAAAATTCGTCGCCGCCGCAAGCCGCCCGGCATGCAGCTCGGGATAGCCGCCAGGCAGGTAGATCGCATCGGCCGCGGCGGCGGGCGCTTCATCGGCGAGCGGGGAGAAAAAGGATATTTCCGCGCCCTGGCGCCGCCAGCCGGTGAGCGTCGCCTCATAGATGAAAAGGAATGCAGCGTCGCGCGCCACCGCGATGTGCTGGCCGAGCGGCGGCAGGGCCGGCGAGCCCGAGGCCACTGTGCAGCGCGCCGGCTTGGCCAACGCGATAAGCGCATCGATGTCGCAAATCTCGGCAATGTGCGCCGCAGCGCGATCGAGTCGGGTGTCGGCGTCGCCCACTTCATCGGCCGGCACCAGCCCGAGATGCCGCGCCGGCAGCTCGAAGTTTTCGTCGCCACGCACGGCGCCGAGCACCGGCAGGTCAGGCAGATGGCGCGTGATGGCGTCGCTCAGCAGCGCGCGGTGGCGCGGGCTGACGACGCGATTGAGGACCACCCCGGCGAGCGGAGTTCGCGGATCGTGTCGCGCAAAGCCCGCGATCAGCGCGGCGACCGAAGCCCCCTGGCCGCCGGCATCGACGACCAGCACCACGGGCCAGCCGGTGAGCCGGGCCAGATCGGCGGTCGAGCCGGTGTCGCCGTTCGGCCCGGTGCCGTCGAACAGGCCCATCACCCCTTCGCACAAGACCAGCTCGGCGGCGCTTTCGAGCTCGTGAACCAACTCCGAAAGGGTCGTCGGGCGCATCGCCCAAGGGTCGAGATTGAGGCAAGGGCCCCCGCTCGCGAGAGCGTGAAAGGTCGGGTCGATGTAGTCGGGCCCGCATTTGGCTGCGGCCATCCGGATGCCGTGCCGCCTCAAATGGCGGAACAGCGCCGCGGTGATCACCGTTTTGCCGCTGCCCGATTTCGGCGCGGCGATGATAAGACCGCCGGTCATCCGCCGCGATGCCAGTCGAGCATCTCGTGCAGGCGCACGACCTTGCCAATCGCGATGATCGCCGGGCTCTCGGCTGAAGCCCCGGCGTGTGCGGCGTCGGCGAGCGTTGTCGTCACCACGCGTTGCGCCGCGGTCGTCGCCTTGCTGACGATTGCCACCGGCTCATCGGGCGCGCGGCCGGCCGCGATAAGCCGGGCGGCGATATCGCCCAGATGGGTCAGCGCCATGTAGAGCACAATGACCGGCGACCCTTTGGCGAGCGCCGCCCAGTCCGGCGCGCTGTCCTCTTCGCCGGGCACCGCGCCGTCGCTGTTGTGCCCGGTGATGAGCGTCACGGCGGAGTTGACGCCGCGATGAGTCAGGGGAATCCCGGCATAGGCGAGCCCGCCGATCGCTGCGGTGATCCCGGGCACAATCCGGAAGGGGATGCCGGCTTTGGCCAAGGCCAGCGCCTCCTCGCCGCCGCGGCCGAAGACGCACGGGTCGCCGCCCTTGAGGCGCAGCACACGCTTTCCCTCGCGGGCGAGCGCGACCAGCCGGGCCGAGATATCGGGTTGGCGCGGCGATGGCCGGCCGCCCCGCTTGCCGGCGTCCTCGACCGCCGCTCCCGGCCGCGCCAATGCCGGGATACGCGGGTCGACCAGCGCATCGCAGACGATCGCGTCGGCGGTTTCGAGCGCGTGCAACGCCAGCACCGACAAAAGGCCGGGATCACCCGGCCCGGCCCCGACCAGCCAGACATGGCCGGGCTTCAGCTCGGGGAGTTCAAGGCGCGAAAGGTCGCTCATATCGTCGCAAGGTAGTCAGGGCCTTTGGCCGCCATCAAGTAAGCTCGCGCCTCCGCGCGAGCTTCGGCGCCAGCCCGCTTTCCGCGCACGCGGAATATAGCCTAAGATCGTTCTATGGCACGGCAGGAACCCCGTCCGCTGCGCCGAGGATGGACGACCGGCGCTTGCGCCGCGGCCGCCGCGCGGGCCGCGTATGCTGCGCTGTTGACCGGCGACTTCCCGGACCCCGTGACAATCCGCCTGCCGCGCGGGCAGCGGCCGAGTTTTCCGCTCGCGCTCGCCGAATTCATCGGCAATGGCGCCCGCGCCGGCATCATCAAGGACGCGGGTGATGATCCCGACGTTACCCATGGTGCGACGATCATCGCCCAGTTGGCATGGGCCGCGCCAGGCTCGGGCGTCGGCTTCGCCGCGGGCGAGGGTGTCGGCACGATCACCCGGCCGGGCTTGCAGCTTGGCGTCGGCGAGCCGGCGATCAACCCGGCGCCGCGGGCGATGATCCGCGAGGGGCTTGTCGAACTGGCCGAGGCGAACGGCGCGCCACTGCCCGATGTCACCGTGACCATCACCATCCCAGGCGGCGAGCGCCTCGCGGAAAAGACGATGAACGCGCGGCTCGGTATTGTCGGGGGGCTTTCGGTCCTTGGTACGACGGGGATCGTGGTGCCGTATTCCTGCGCCTCCTGGGTGCATTCGATCCATCGCGGCATCGATGTCGCGCGCGCCGCGGGGATCGATCATATCGCCGCTGCCACCGGTACGGCCTCGGAGCGCGCGGTGCAGCGCCTTTATGGCCTGCCCGACCAGGCGCTGATCGACATGGGTGACTTTGTCGGCGGCACGCTCAAATACCTGCGCAGTTGCCCAGTGCCGCTTCTGACTCTGGCCGGCGGGTTCGCGAAGATGGCGAAGCTTGCGGGCGGCCATCTTGACCTGCATTCATCGAAGAGCGCGGTCGACACGGTGATGCTGACCGAGATGCTGGCGGCAACCGGCGCGGGCGGGGCGACCCTGGCGGCGGCGCAGGCAAGCGACAGCGCGGGGTCGGTGCTCGACGCCGCCGGAGAATGGGGGCCCGCCTTGGCCGAGAGCATCGCGCGCCGCGCGCGCGAGGTTGCGCTGGCGACCTTGTCGGGAGCAACCGCGGTCGAGGTCGCGATCATCGATCGCCGCGGCGCATTTCTCGCGCGGGTCGGCGCCGAGGTTCAGCCATGAGCACGCGGCTCCTGATCCTCGGCGGCACGGGCGAGGCGGCAGCCTTGGCGCGCGGTGTGCTCGCCCGCTTCGGCGAGGCGATCGACATGACCACGGCGCTCGCCGGGCGCACCCGCCATCCGGGGCCGATCCCGGGCCTGGTGCGGATCGGCGGCTTTGGCGGTGCGGCGGGGCTCGCCGATTATCTTGCCGCGCAGCGCATCGCGCGGCTGATCGATGCGACCCACCCGTTTGCCACGGAGATATCGAACGCGGCGCGGCTCGCCTGCGACCAGACACGGGTGCCGCGCCTGTTGCTGCTGCGCCCGGCTTGGCGCCGCCACCCGCTCGACCGCTGGATCGAGGTCGACAGCATCGAGGCGGCGGCGCAGATCGTCGGCCGCGTCGGCCGGCGCGCGATGCTGACGGTCGGCGCCGGCGAAGTTGGGGCTTTCGCGACCGCCGGCGGCGTGCGTTTCGTGGTGCGTCTGATCGATCCGCCGCGCGAGCGGCTGCCGCTACGCTTTCACGAGGTGGTGCTGGGCCGCGGGCCGTTCGCGCTGAGCGAGGAGCGCCATCTGCTGGAGCGCCATGCGATCGATGTGCTGGTGTGCAAGGCGAGCGGCGGCGCGGCGACCGAAGCGAAGCTTGTCGCGGCGCGGGAATTGAGCTTGCCGGTGATCATGGTGCGGCGGCCGCCGGTCGAACGTGGGCTGTCTGCCGATACCGTCGATGCGGCGCTCGATTGGCTGGCGGGGCTCGACGAGCGTCCGGAGGCGCGGAGGATGTCATGAGGGGGCGTATTTTGGGGGTGTTCGCGCTCGCGGTCATCGCGTTGGCGCCGAGCGCGCAGGCGCAACTTAACCTCAACCCGTTCAACGGCTACTACCAGAATATCCCGCGCGCCGCGAAGGCGAACGATGTCGGGAAAATCCGCCAGCTGCTCAGCGACGGCACCAGCCCCAACCAGACCGACGAGGACGGCACCACGACCGGCATGCATATCGCCGCGGTAAGCGGCAATTTGCAGATCATGGCGATCCTCTACAAGGCCGGCGGCGACATCAACGCGCGTGATTCGGTCGGCGATTCGCCTCTCGATCTTGCCGTCGAGCACGATCAGCTCGAAGCGGCGAAGCTGCTGCTCGAAATGAAGGCGCGGGTCAACGACCAGGACAAGAATGGCATGACGGCACTGATGTTCGCCGCCAAGGGCGGCGATGTCGAAATGGTTCGGGCGCTGCTGGCGGGAGGCGCCAACCCGAACACGAGCGATTACACCGGCCGCGATGCGGTCGGTTGGGCCCAGGAATCGCGTCGCCCGCTCGTCGTCCAGGCGCTGAAGAACGCCCAGACCAAACATTAGACTGGGGATTGCCTATTGCCGCCGCGGCCGCAATACGTGGTAGTGGCCGGGCGCGTAGAGCCGGCTGTCGCTGCCCTTGCCGCCAAGCGCTGGCCCGACCAGAATGAGTGCCGTGCGGGCGATCCCCGCGGCCTTGGCCGCATCGCGGATTGTCGCCAACGTGCCGCGGATCAACAACTCGTCTGGCCAGCTCACGCGGTAGGCGACGACTGCAGGGCAATCCGCGCCGTATTGCGGTGCAAGCGTGCGGACGACCCGCGCCAGATTGGCGATCGACAGATGGATCGCCAATGTCGCGCCGCTGGCTGCGAGCCGTTCCAGGGCCTCTCCCTCAGGCATCGCCGACGAGCGGGTCGCGGTGCGGGTGAGGATCACGGTCTGCGCCACCTCGGGAAGGGTCAGCTCGGTGCGCAGCGCGGCCGCCGCTGCGGCGAAGGCCGGCACCCCCGGCGTTACGTCATAGGGGATGCCCAGCGCCTCGAGGCGGCGCATCTGCTCCGCGATCGCGCCATAGAGCGACGGGTCGCCGGAATGCACCCGCGCGACGTCGTGGCCCTCGGCGTGCGCGGCGGCTATCTCGGCGACGATCTCGTCGAGGGTCAGCGGCGCGGTATCGATGACGCGAGCGGCCGGCGGCGCGGCGGCGACGATCGCCGCCGGCACCAGCGAGCCGGCGTAGAGGCAGACCGCGCAGCTTTCGATGAGCCGCAGGCCGCGCACCGTGATGAGGTCGGCGGCGCCCGGCCCGGCG
Organism: Allostellaceae bacterium; assembly: GCA_035504235.1. Taxonomy (GTDB): domain Bacteria; phylum Pseudomonadota; class Alphaproteobacteria; order ATCC43930; family CGMCC-115725; genus DATARH01. The sequence continues at coordinate 18,372 of DATJSH010000086.1, forward strand.
CCGACAAAGTGGACGGTCACCTGCCGCCGTAGCCGCGCGGCGTATAAAGGCGCGGCCTGTCTCCGGCGAGCGCGCGGGTCGTGCTGCTGCCGATGATGACGATGGTCAGCATGTCGATGTCGATCCCTGGGTCGGCCTCGGCCAGCGCGGCAAGCGTCGTCACGCGGCAGGTCTCGCCGGCGCGCCCGAGATTGCGGGCAATGAGCACCGGCGTCGTCGCCGGACGGCGCGCGGCGAGGATCGCCGCCGCCTGGGCGATCCGCTCCCGGCGGCGCGCCGAGCGCGGGTTGTAGAGCGCGACGACAAAATCTCCCGCCGCGGCGGCTTCCAGCCGGGCGCGGATCGCAGGCCATGGCGTCATCAGGTCGGATAGCGAGATGGCGCAGAAATCGTGGCCGAGCGGCGCGCCGGCGCGGGCGGCGGCGGCCTGCATCGCGCTCACCCCCGGCGACACGGCAATCTCGACGGCCGACCAGTCAGGCCGCTCGCTGCCGTCGAGCAGCTCGAAGACCAGCGTGGCAAGACCGTAGATGCCGGGGTCGCCCGAAGAAACCAGCGCGACACGCTTTCCCGAAGCGGCAAGGTCGAGCGCGAGCCTGGCGCGCTCAGTCTCGGCGCCGATGGAGCTCGGGTGGAGGGTCTTTCCCGTGAGCGCGCCGCCGAGCAGGTCGAAATAAAGGCGGTAGCCGACAATGTCGCCGGCGTCGGCGACCAGCGCGCTGGCTTCCGGCGTCCGCCAAGCAGCATCGCCGGGACCGACGCCGACGATCGCCAGCCTGCCGCGCGGCCTCCCGATCGTCATTGCGTCGATCGGCGAGATCGCGCGGGCGATCGCACAGGTCGCGCCGCGCGACTTGCGTTTGGCGACGACAAGGATGCTTCCGGGTCCGGCCGCCGCCAGCGCCGCGCCCTCAGCAACCCCCCAGCAGCCGGTGGCGCGGAACGCCGCCGCGGAGCGTTCGGTAAGGCGCGAGGTCTCGTCGAGAAGCCGCGCGGTAGCGAAGAATCGCGCCGGCGCTCCGAGCCGCTGAGCGAGCGTGTGGATGCCGGGTTCGCCGAGCTTCAACTCGGCCGACACCACGGCGGCGACCGCCTCGGGTGCAAGGCCGGCGAGAGCCAGGCTTTCATCGGCGAGCGCGGCAATCTCTTCCGCCGGGCAGTTGCGCTCGCAGCCGATGCCAAGCGCCAGCACCGGCGGGTGAAAGACCAGCGCGGACTCGTCTTCGGCGATCCGGCGGTCGGTTACCCGTACCGCGGGCCCGGCATCGTCGGCCCAGGCGATAGTGCCGGCGCGCAGCCAGTCGGCGCAGCCGAGCCGATCGTCCAGCGTCACCGGCTTCCCCGCGATGAGCGCCGCCGCGACAGGCTTCACCCACTCGGGGTTGGCGATCTTCCAGCCCGGCGGCGGCTCGTCGAGCGCCAAGCCAAGCCGCAGATCGCCGGCAGTGGTGATCGCCGCGACAGTACCTAGTTCCTTCGCGAGCGCGCGGGCGATGGCATTGGCGCCGTGATGTCCGCCCAAGAGCGGCACCGCGACAGATCCGTCTTCGGCCAGTGCGACGACCGGTGGCTCGGCGCGCTTGTCGTCGACGAGCGGCGCCAGCGCACGGATCATGATGCCACTGGCGCACAGCCCAACGACCGGCCGGCCCGCGGCGAACAGGTCGCGCAGATGCGGCGCGACGCGGTCATAAGCTTCGTCCCACTCGCCCGCCGCGGAGCGCGGCCCGTGTAGTCTGGCGCCCGGCAACAAATCGCATACCCGGCGGCCGAGCGCCGCGCCGCTCGGCCCGAGCGCGACGACGGCGGCGCGGCCGGGAAGTTTTCCGTTATCCGGCATCGATCGAGATACGCGTCCTCATCTCGTGAGCCGCGCCTGCCGGCAGATTGATCCTGTCATCGGCGACGTTGCCGGTCTCGACGCAGATGAAACCGCGCCAATTGTCGGTACCGAGATCGCTCATCGCCGCCGCTTTCTCGGGCCATGGGTTCCAGACGATCGCCGAGGCTGCGCCGGCCTTGTCGATCGCGATGCGGCGATTCCAGCCCGGATCATCGATCCGCAGGCGATTGGGAACGTCGAGATAGACGCTGTCGGTCTCCTTGGCGAGCGTCAGCGGCGCGCGGGTCGGCGCGACGCGGGCGAAATTTGCCGTCTTGTCGATATGGGTGCTGGCTTCGAGCCCCCTCACGGTGACGCGCTCGACATCCGACACGG
>DATJSH010000087.1:0-13522 GCA_035504235.1 Allostellaceae bacterium
CGGGCACCAGCTCGGACGGCACATGACGCACCGCCTCGGCGATGCCGATCCCCGACCAGCAGAACGCCGACACCCCGAACAGCGCCGCGAGCATCGTCACCTCCAGCCCCGACCACCCGGGCCCGAGGAAACAGGCGGCGAGCGAGGCTGCGCTCATCATCGCCCCCATTGCCGCGAGGATCGGCCGTGAGCCGATCTTGTCCGCGAGCGTACCCCACGGCACACGCAGCACCACCCCGACCACCAGCGCCACCGACATCGCGCGGCCCGCCGCCGTCGTCGACCAGCCGACATGCGCGAGTACCGTCGGGAACACCGCGACAAAGCTGAACTGCAGCGAGCCGAAGGCAAAGGCCACCACGCTCACAGAGCGGATGCCGGAATTTTCCACGATCAGCCGCACCGGCAGCCAGAATTTGGGCGACAGGTCGCGGTCGTGGCTCGGGCCGTCCTGGTCGATTTGCGCCCGCCACGGCTGGATAAGAGCGCTCAAGAACAGGCACAGCACCCCCAGCGCCGCTATGGCGCCGCGCCAGCCCAGCGCCGCCGCCGCGAGCGGCGTCACCAGCCCGGCGAGCGTCCCGCCGATCGGCACCGCGGTCTGCTTGAACGAAAACACCCGCGAGCGCAGATGCGGCGGCGTATATCGCGCCAGCAAGACCGTGCTCGCCGGGTTCATCGGCCCGTAGGCGAGCCCCAGCACGATGCCGCTCGCGGCGAAGCCCGCGGGAAGCGCCGGCAGCAACGCAAACAACGCCGCCGCGACCATCACCAGCATCCCCTGGTGCAGCCTGATGCCGCCCCAGCGCCGGAACAGGCGCGGCGTCGCGAACGAGGTCAGTGTCGCGCCGCCATAGATCAGCGCCGAGTAATACCCAACCCAATAGGCCGGGACACCGACCGCCGGCGCGATGACGCTCGCCAGCACCGGCACGGTCAGCGACGACATGACGATCGCCACCTGCACCGCCACGGTCGAGATGACGACCCGGTTCAGCAGCGTTTTCTGGCGGGATGTATCGAGCGGCTGGCTGATATCCACGTCTCCAGCAATATCCGCTCTTCTGCGTCGCCACCATGGCGTCCGTTGCAGTGCAGTATCGTTGCCGCCGCGTGCGGCTCGGCTATAGTCGCATCAGAACTTCGCTCTGAGGGAGGGATCGGATGCGCTGGCTCCGCTACGAGGCGAACGGACAGGAATCCTACGGCATCATCGAGGGCGACGAGGTCGTCGCGGTGACGGGAGATCCGTTCGCCGGCTACGAGATGACCCGCACCAGGCACCGCCTGCGCGATGTCAAATACCTCGTGCCGGTCGTCCCCAAGACGTTCTACGCCGCCGGGCTCAACTACGTCGAGCACATCACCGAGATGGCGGCGAAACGCGGCGAAAAGCCCAACATCCCGCCCGCCGCCGATGTCGGCTACCGCGCCAACAACGCCCTCATCGCCCACAACGAGAACATCGTCATCCCGCACGATGCCGGCGAATTGGTGCAGTACGAGGGCGAACTCGTCGCGGTGATCGGCACCAAGGCCAAGTATCTTTCCGAGAGCGAGGCGCTTTCCTGCGTGCTCGGCTGGACCATCGGCAACGACATGAGCGAGCGCGAGTGGCAGCGCAAGGATCGCACCCTGTGGCGTGCCAAGAACACCGACACCTTCAAGCCCATGGGACCGTGGATCGAGACCGATTTCGACCTTGAGGCGGCGCGCACCATCGTCCGCGTCAACGGCGAGGTCACCGACAATTTCCAGACCAACCACATGCTCTACGGTGTCGCCACCTTTATCAGCCGCATGTCGCAATACCTGACCCTGTGGCCGGGCGATGTCGTGTGGATGGGCACCGAGGGTTCACCGCGCAATTTGAAGCACGGCGATGTCTGCGAAATCGAGATCACCGGCATCGGCATCCTGCGCAACCCGCTGGTGCGGGAGAAGCGGTAACCACGCGAGCCCTGCAAGTTTTGGTCAAGCCCGGCCATGACGATTTGGGAGTAAGAACCAGATGACTCTCTCCCTCTTCGACCTCACCGGCAAAGTCGCGGTGATTACCGGCTCGTCGCGCGGCATCGGCCGGGCGATGGCGGAAATCTTTGCCGAGGCCGGCGGCAAGGTGGTGATCTCGGGCCGCAACCTCGAACCGTGCGAGGAGGTCGTCGCGGCGATCAAGGCCAAGGGCGGCGAAGCGACAGCGATCACCTGCCGCATCTCCGACAAGGCGCAGTGCGAAAACCTGATCGCCAAGGCGCACGAAGCCTACGGCAAGGTCGACATCATGGTCTGCAACGCCGCGATCAACCCGCATCACGGCCCGATCGACGGCCTCAGCGACGAGGCGTTCGAGCGGATGATGACCAACAACGTGCAGTCGAATTTTTGGTTCGCCAAGGCGGTCAAGCCGGGCATGGCCGAGCGCAAGGACGGCTCGATCATCTTCATCATCTCGGTCGCGGCGTTGCACGCCTCGCTGGAGCTGCCGATGTACGGCATCACCAAGCTCGCGGATTACGCGCTCGCGCGGAACCTTGCCGCCGCCTGGGGGCCGGACGGCATCCGGGTCAACTGCATCGCGCCGGGACTGGTGGTGACACAGTTCGCCCGCGTGCTTTACGAAGACCCCGGGCGCCGGGCCGCTCGCGAGGCCGCGACCCCGCTGCGCCGTCTTGGTCAGCCGGAGGACATCGCCGGCCCGGCTTTGTTGCTGGCGTCACCGGCCGGCGCCTTCATCACCGGTCAGATCCTGACGGTCGACGGCGGCACGACGATTCAATCGAGATAGGGCCAGCCGCGCTAACTACAGCTTCCCCAAGGCGGTGCGGTTCTTGGGCGGCGGAAAGGCCTTGTCGATATCGGCGAGGTCCTGGTCCGAGAGCTTCAAATCGAGCGCGCCGAAATTCTCGCGCACATGGTCCTCTCTGCTGGATTTGGGGATGACGATCATCCCGTCGCGGGTCAAGAGCCAGGCCAGCGCCACCTGCGCCGGGGTCGCCCCGTCATGCCGCGCGGCCACGTCGGCCAATACCTTCTCGCCGAGCATGCGGCCCTGTTCGATGGGCGAATAGGCCATGATCGAGATGTTGCGCTGGCGGCACCACGGAATGACCTCCCATTCCGGGCCGCGCCGCGTGAGGTTGTAGAGGATCTGGTTTGAGGCGACCGCGTCACCGCCGCCGTTCCTCGCCCATTCCTCCATGTCCCGGCGGTCGAAATTGCTGACCCCGTGGTGGCGGATCTTGCCTTGGCTCTTGAGCTTGTCGAATGCGGCCAGCGTCTCGGCGAAGGGGTGCGAGCCGCGCCAGTGCAGCAGGTAGAGATCGATGCGGTCGGTCTTGAGCCGTTTGAGGCTGCGCTCGCAGGCATCGATCGTGCCGCGCTGCGAGCCGTTATAGGGCAGCACCTTGCTGACGATGAAGAGCTTGTCGCGGCGGCCCTTGGCGGCCTCGGCGACGATCTCCTCGGCGACGCCGTTGCCGTACATTTCCGCCGTGTCGATGAGGGTGATGCCGAGGTCGATCCCCAGCTTCAGCGCCGCCGCCTCATCGGCGAAGCGGGTGCGCGTCTCACCCATGTGCCAGGTGCCCTGGCCGTAAGCCGGGACCTTCTCGCCGTCGGGAAAGATGATCTGCGGAATGTCCGTCATCGTCGCTCTCCTTGGCGGCGCAGGAATACCAATCTTGCCGCACCGTAACGGCGCTCGTCGATCATTGCGAACCCCGCGGGCGGCGAAAAGGGTTCCTTTGCCGCAAGCTCGACAACCGCCCAAGCGCTCGGTGCGAGCCACCCGATCTGCGCCAGCGCCGCGAGAGCCGGCGCGGCGAGGCCGCTGCGATAGGGCGGATCGAGAAAGGCGAGCGCCGCCGCATAGGGCGCCCGCGGCGGCCGGGTCGCGTCGCCCATGACGACGTCGGCGGCATCTTCTTCGTCGAGCGCCGCGAGGTTGCGCCGCAACACGGAGAGAGCCGCGCGGTCGGTCTCGAGAAAGGCGGCCCGCGCCGCGCCGCGCGACAGCGCCTCGAGGCCGAGCGCGCCGGTGCCGGCAAAGGCGTCGAGCACGTTCTCGTCGGCAAACGGCGATCCGCCGGCGGCGAAATCGCCGTGCGACAGGATGTTGAACAGCGCCTCGCGGGCGCGATCGCTGGTCGGCCGCACCTGGTCGCCCGGCGGCGCGACAAGCTTACGGCCGCGATGCCTGCCGCCGACGATGCGCATGCTTCCTTGTGTCCGAATTGCCCCGGCCGAGCTGTTCTTCCAACACCTTTTTTGGCACCTCCTCGATCGCGCCGCGTTCGAGCCGGCCGAGCTGGAACGGGCCGTAGCTAAGGCGGATCAACCGGGTGACGGGATAACCGAGATGTTCGAGCACGCGCCGCACCTCGCGGTTCTTCCCCTCGCGCAGCCCCATCGCCAGCCAGGCGTTGGAGCCCTGCTGGCGTTCCAGCTGCGCGCGGATCGGGCCATAGGCGATGCCAGCGATGGTCACGCCTTTTTCCAGCGCCGCGAGCCGGGCCGGATCGACGACGCCGTGCACCCGCACCTTGTAGCGCCGCAGCCACCCGGTCGCCGGCAGTTCGAGCCGGCGGGCGAGCGCGCCGTCATTGGTGAGGAGCAGCAGCCCCTCGGAATTAAGGTCGAGCCGGCCGACCGAGATCAGCCGCGGCAATTCATGGGGCAGCGCGGCGAACACGGTGGCGCGGCCCTTTTCGTCGCGATGCGTGGTGACCAGCCCGGCGGGCTTGTGATAGCGCCACAGCCGCGCGCGCTGCGGCTCCGGCAAGGGCGCGCCATCGACGCGCACATCGTCGTTATCACCGACGACAACGGCGGGGCTTGTCAGCACCTCGCCGTTGATCGCGACGCGACCTTCGGCGATCCAGCGCTCGGCGTCGCGGCGCGAGCACAGCCCGGCACGCGCCAGCACCTTGGCGATGCGCTGCGGGGCGATGCGTAGCGGCGCGGCGTCGCCGCCCGTTTCTTGTGGCATGCTGTCAGCAGATAGCGGGAGGTGACCGCCGCGGCAATGACGAAGCGTGCCGAGACACCGATGATGCGGGCCTTCGCAGAGGCCGAAAAGGCCGGATGGCGCGGCGAGGTGCCGGTCGGCGCCGCGCTGGCCGGCCCGGACGGCGCCGTCATTGCCGCCGCCGGCAACGAGGTCGCGGCCAGCAACGACCCGACCGCGCATGCCGAGATGCTGGTGCTGCGCGCGGGCGCCGCCGCGCTCGGGCAGAAGCAGCTCGACGGCTGCGACCTCTATGTGACCCTGGAACCGTGCCCGATGTGCGCCGGGGCGATCGCGCTCGCGCGCATCCGCCGGCTTTATTTCGGCGCCTACGACCCGAAATCGGGCGGGGTTGAGCACGGCGCCCGCATCTTCGACCAGCCGACCTGCCACCATCGGCCGGAAGTCTATGGTGGCATCGACGAGCGCCGCGCCGGCGCGTTGCTCCGCGCGTTCTTTAAGGAGAGGCGTTGATCCAGCCCGGTCGCGCCGGTGCCGCATTCCGCGAAAGCGGAAACAAGGTCAACCCGGCGGCAGCTCGAACAGACGCTGCATCTTGGAGAAGCCGCGCAGCTCGAAATGGCCGATCTCCCACATCGGGCGGCCGAGCGTGTCGGCAAAGCCCTCTGACATGATGAGCTGGCGGTCGAGCTCGCGGCACAGCCGCTCGATGCGCGCGGTGAGATTGACGTCGGGGCCGATCACGGTGAAGTCGAGCCGGTTGCCGGAACCGATATTGCCATAGCTGACCGTTCCGTAGTGCAGCGCCACGCCGGCCTGGAGCGGCGTGCCGGATTGCTTCCGGTTGAGGTCGGCGAGCGCGGCGAGCCCCTCTGTCGCCGCCGCCAGGGCGCTGTTGCAGGCTTCGGCGGCGCTGCGCTCCGGGCCGTGATTGAAGATCGCCAGCACCCCGTCGCCCATGATTTCGACGACCTCGCCGCCATGCTTCTGAACCGGCGGCATCACGCAATCGAAATAGCTGTTGAGCAGGCGCAGCACCGCACGCGGGTTCAACTGATCGGACAGCGCGGTGAAGTCGCGCAGGTCGAACAGCATCAGCGCGGCGGTGATCTCGCGCACGTCGCCGCGGCGTACCTGCCCGTCGAGGATCAGCTTGCCGGCCTCGGTGCCGACATAGGTTTCGAGGATGCCGCTGACAAACCGGCGCAGCGCCTTCAGCTCGGCGACCGCGGCATAGGGCGCCAGCAGGCTGCGCATGAGCTCCATCTCGGCCGGGGTGAACCCGCCGGGACGCTTGGTCGCCCAGGAGAACGCGTTGATGATCCCGACCGCGTACATCAGCGGTTCCATGACGTAATGCGTGTAGCCCTGCTCGCGCAACTCTTCGAGCACGGGAAACGGCAAGAGGTCGCTGCCCGCGAGATGCCAGTCGAGGCTCTGGCCCTCCTCGACCACGAGACGCACCGGACTTTCGATGTAGGTCGCGGTCTTTTCGATGCCGTGGTCCAGGAATTTCTCCTCCATCGGCCGATCCGCGTACCAGATGCGCGAAACGCCGCGATATTGCGGGTGGAAGGCGCGCTGGTGCAGCGAGACGCGATCGATCGGCATCCCCGAATCGGCGACGCGCTCGCAGAATTGCTGAAGCACCTCCTTGTTGCCGGGCAGAAAGCGCGCGTTGCGGATCAGCCAGCGGCTGATGTCAACGACGGCGTCCGGCAGCGGCGGCGCATCGGCGAGGTCGTCTAGCTGCATTGGCGTAACTCGTTGCGAAGGCGTGCATCATGTCGGGTGCCGGGCGGCGCTCGGCAACCGGTGCATTACACGGCTGCGAATTTGCTAAGCGCCGTGCGGTCGATCTCGATGCCGAGACCCGGCCGGTCGGGGATATCGACCCAGCCGCCCTTCTGCACGATCGGCTCCGCGATCACCGCGAAGCGGATCGGATGCTCCGACTGGTCGAATTCCAAGAGCGGCTCGATCGGATGCAGGCCCGGCGGGTTGTGCGGCAGGGCGGCGATCAGCTGCAGCGAGGCGGCGAGCGCCACGCCGGTGCCCCAGACATGCGGATTGACGCGCACGCCAAACGCATTCGCCATATCGGCGATCTTCTTGCACTCGGAGATGCCGCCCGCCGCGGCGACATCCGGTTGCAGGATATCGACCAGGCGCTCGGTGATCAGCGGCCGGAAACCCCAACGGGTGAATTCCGCCTCGCCGCCGGCGATCGGAATTTGCAAAGCCGCCTTGACCTCGCGGTAGCCGGCATGGTCCTCCGGCGGCACCGGTTCCTCGAACCAGGCAATGTTCAATTCCTCGATGCGGCGGCCAAGCGCGATCGCGCCGGTCGCATCATAGGCATGGTTGGCGTCGATCATGATCGCGAGCTTGTCGCCGATCGCCCGGCGTACCGCTTGGCAGAGGCGAATATCGTCTCCCATGTCAAAGCCGAGCTTCAGTTTGATCCCCGTAAAACCTTGCGCGGCGCGCGCTTGCGCCTCCTCGACCAGATAGCCGATCGGATCACCATACCGCTTGCGGTAGAAGCCGGTGGCGTAAGCCTCGACCTTGTCGCGCAGCCTCCCGCCCAAAAGCCGCCCGACCGAGACGCCGAAATGGCGCGCCTTCAAATCCCACAGCGCGATATCCACCGCCGACAGCGCCTCGATCGCGAGGCCCTTCTGGCCGTGGTCGCGCAGCCGGTTGTACATCGCCTGCCAGTGCCGCTCGGTGGCGAGCGCGTCTTCGCCGATCAGCAGCGGCTTGTAATACTGGACGATTGGCGCAGTGAGCCGCGCCGGGCCGAACGCCTCGCCCCAGCCGCTATTGCCGTCCTCGCCGACGATCTCGACAAGGCACGCGCCGCGGCGCTCGTACCAGGCCTGCGAATAGGCGAAGGGCTCGGCCAGCGCGGCGTCGAGCACATAGGTCTTGATGTCGCGGATCTTCATCTTCTCTCAGCGTCGCGGCGGCTCGAAGATCATCCCGACCATCAGCCGGTCGACCCGCTCGCCGTCCCTCGACAGCGGCAGGATGATCGCCTCGTAGTGCTGCATGCGGTCGTCGAGCAATCGCTCGGCGAGCGCATGCAAGGGTTCGTGGCTGCGGATCACCTTGCGGAAGCTGCGGGTCACCAGCTCACGAAATTCGGGCGCCGGCATGTCGTCGAGCATCTTGCCGGTCAGGTCGAAATTGGTGCGCTCGGCGAGGTTTGTCCCGTGCAGCCTGATGCGGAAGCGCGGCGGGTCGCCGTCGATCACATCGGCCATGACGACATCGCCAATCGCGAAGCGGATATCGAGGGGGTCGAGGTCGGCGCGCGCCGGCATCCGCCGGTCGCCCCGCTTGCCGTTCCAGTAGTCGTAAAGCTGGCGCAGCCTGGGGTGCTTGATGCTGTCGGGAAGTCCCGGCATCGCCGCCCCCCGGCGGCGACTACTCGGCGGCCTCCAGCCGGCGCCGCTCGCCGCGCAGTTCCGCGACCCGCTCCTGGGTGTAAAGGTCGGTCCAGTTGCTCAGCGAAAAATCGGTGACCTTGCGCGGGTCATAGGGGCGGTCGGCGATCTTGAGTTCCTCGCCGGCCTTGTAGACGCCGCGCAGCCGGCTTTTGTCCAACAGGATGCCGATATCGGCGAGCGGCGATCCGTCCCAGGCGGTGAAGTCGGCAAAACGCCCCGGCTCCAGCACGCCGATCTCGTCGCCGTGCGACATGAAGCGGGCGTTGGTCTCGGTCGCCGCGCGCAGCGCGCCGGCGTTCGAGAAGCCGAGGTCCTCGACAAACAGCGCCAGCTCGCGGGCATGCCATTCGCCATACGGCGTCACGGCGAAGCCGGTATCGGTGCCGGTGAGAAACGGGATCCCGGCCTTGATGGCCTTCTTGAGGTTGGCGCAGCCGAGCCGATATCGCGCCACCGTGGCCTCGATGCGGCCCTTCTGCCCGGCCGGCTCATAGGGCTGGGTGAACTCGATGACGTTTTTCGGCTGGGTCAAGGTCGGGCACAGCATGCTCCCCGATTTCTTCATCGCCGCGATGCATTCTGCGTCGCTGAAAAAGCCGTGGAAGATGAGGTCCACGCCCGAACGCGCGGAATAGAGCGTCGCCTCGCGCCCGACGGCGTGGACGACCGCTTTTTTACCCTGACGGTGCGTCTCGCGCACCATCGCGTCGGTCTCTTCCTGGGTGAAGGCGGCAATCAGCTCGCCGTCCGGCCGGCGCTGGATGCCGTCCATCGCGATCTTGATGCAGTCGACCCCGTTCTTAACCTGCTTGCGGATTTCCTGGATCGCCTGGTCGATCGAATGGACGAGCTTGCCGATCGAGGTCTCGGGCGCGCCGATCCAGGTCGGGTACCAGTCGGTGAGCCCCTGATGCGTCGTCAGATACGGGCCGGCGGCCATGACGCGCGGCCCGTCGAAGAGGCCGGCATTGATCGCGTTGCGGATGGACAGGCTGATCTGCCCGGCATCGCCCGGCGAGCAGATCGCGGTATAGCCCGCCGCAACAACCTTCTGCGCGAAGAACATGCCCCGGAGCGCGCGGAATTCGAGCGGGCTGTAGAGGTCGATGTCCTCCTCGGTCTTGGCGTTGCCATAGGCAAGGTGGGTGTGGACATCGATGAGGCCCGGCATCACAAAATGCCGCGAATGGTCGACCAGGCGGTCGCCGTCGCGGCGCTTCGGCGCGCCTTTTTCCTCGCCGGCGTAAAGGACCCGGCCGCCCTCGTCATAAACGAGCGCGGCGCCTTTCAGCGCCGCGTCTTCCTGCCCGGTGAACAACTGGCCGCAACGGACAAAGGTCTTCATCGGGCGAACTCCAAAATGGAACGGCGTCATTGCGAGGGTAGCTCTGTCGCTTCGTCTCCCGCAATGACGCCGTAGGACTGAGTGCTCTTACCGGACCGCGTGATGCATGAACTTCTCCGGCGGCGGGCCGCCCCACGGGCCGGCGAGGTCTTCGCGGCTGATCAGGTTGGGCGGCACGCTGGCGTTGAGCACGTCGGTGTCGGCCCAGTGCTCGTGGACGCGGCCCCACGGGTCGCCCCAGTAGTCGTAGACCTGGCTGCCGAGCGAATGGCGGCCGAGGCCCCAGAAGTGCTCGTAGCCCTTCCCCTGCAGGTGCTCGTGGCCGATCATGATGTCGTCGATGTCCGCCGCCTCGTAGCTGAGGTGGTTGAGCCCCGACTTGTCGCTGCGGATGCAGAAGAAGGCGTGGTGATCGACAAAGTCGTCGCCACGGTCGAGCCGGTTGAACGAGCCGGTGATGTTGGTCTTCTCGCCGACATAGACCTCGTCCGAGATGCGGAAGCCGAACATCTCGCGATACCAGCCAACCGTCTTGTCGTATTGCGCCGAGTGCACGACGAAATGGCCGAAGCGCTTGACGTGCGACGGGCCGCGCTTGACGCCGCGGTAATAAAGCTCGTTGCGCCGCTGGGTCTTGTCTTCGCCAAAATTGACCTTGGGCCGGACGACCGCGATTTTCGGCAGCATCTGCATGCCGTGCACGACCTCGACCTGGAACCCGTCCGGGTCGGTCAGGCGGACGCGCTTGCCGCCGCCCGGCTCGTCGATGTCTTCGACTTTCGACGCGCCCTCGACCCGGCTCAGCTTTTCGAGGTCTTCGGCGCTCCCGGCATGAAAAGCCATGCCGATGTATTTCGGCTCGCCCAGTTCGGTGACATGGATGTGGTGCGGCGCGTCGGTGCCGCGCATGTAGAGCGCGTTCTTGGTGCGCTCCGAACGCACCATGCCGAACGCGGTGAGGAATTCCTCCTGCTTGTCGAGGTCGGGCGAGCGCAGCCGCCCATAGGCGAGATCGGTGATTTTGATGACGGGCATGACAGCCTCCCCATATGGTCGAGACAGTATAGCGAAATCGGGCGGCGCTGTGTCAGTTGCCGCGCGGCCCCACATAACAACAGACGGCGACATCCATCAAATCGATTGTTGGCATGGCCGACATCGGCGGCATCGATATCGCGGCCGCAAAAATCGCGCGCTCAAGCCCAGTTTCGGGCGCGACAGATAGCGAGGAATTTAACCGTCAATCGCGCGTTCATATGCGTCATCCGACCCAACTTCAAGAACGGGCAGCGACCGCCATGAAGCATCTTTACGAAAGCGTGTTTTCGGGCGCTTTGCTCGCGCTACTGGTGGCGGCGCCGCTGACGTCGCAGGCCCAGACCACGCCGCAAGGGCCGACCCCGGCCGAGGCCCAGGCCGCGCTCAACCCGGCGCCATCGCAATTCACCAATGCGCAGCTCGATCAGATGCTGGCGCCGATCGCGCTCTATCCCGACCAGCTACTGACCCAGGTGCTGATGGCGTCGACCTTCCCCGACCAACTGGTCGACGCGCAGAAATGGCTGCAGGACCCGCACAACGCCGCGCTCAAGGGCGACGACCTCGCCAATGCGCTGACGCCGCTGCCGTGGGATCCGAGCGTCAAGTCCCTGGCCGCCTTCCCGCAGATCATCGCGATGATGGTCAATCACCTCGACTGGACCCAGGCGCTGGGCACCGCCTTTGCCAACCAGGAAGTCCAGGTTTTCGCGCGCACCCAATTCCTGCGCGATCGGGCGAAGCAGGCCGGCTTCCTCAAATCCAACTCGCAGATCGCGGTCAGCGAGCAGGATTCGGACATCGTCATCGCGCCGGCCAACCCCACCGAGGTGTTTGTCCCGGTCTACAACCCCGCCGATGTGTACGGGCCGTGGCCCGACAGCGATTACCCGCCGGTCTTCCTCCCGCCGCCGCCGGGCTTCTACAGCGGCGCGATCGGCGCGGGGATCGGTTTTAGCGTTGGTTTTGGCGTCATTGCACCACTCTGGGGTTGGGGCCATCCCGATTGGCGGAACCACTCGGTGACCATCGACCCCGGCCGCTACGAGCACATCACCAGCCAGACCTACATCCAGCAAAACCACATCGATATTCAGGGCGGCGCGTGGCATCGCAGCGGCCCGGTCGCCTTTGTGCCCGAGGCGCAGCGGCCGCGTCCGACCTATCAGAGCAACGAAGCGCCGCGCGGCACGGTGCAGCCGAGCCAAGCCTTCCGTTCCAACGCCGCCGGCCCGCACCCGGCAGGCGAAGCGCAGCCCGGGCCGCACCCGGCGGGCATTCCGCCGCATCCGGAAGAGCACGCCGCGCCAGCAGGTCCACACCCGGCGGGCACGCCGCCGCATCCTGAAGCAGCCCCGGCGCATCCGGAGGAGCGCGCCGCGCCGGCGGGCACGCCGCCGCATCCTGAAGCAGCGCCGGCGCATCCGGAAGAGCACACCGCGCCAGCAGGTCCACACCCGGCGGGCGCGCCGCCGCATCCTGAAGCAGCCCCGGCGCATCCGGAGGAGCACGCCGCGCCTCCGCCGCCGGCGCCGCATCCCGCACCGCCGGCGCCGCATCCTGAAGCAGCCCCGCCGCATCCGGCCCCGCCGGCGGCTCATCCCGCCCCGCCGCCGCATCCGGCCGCGCCGCCTCCAAAGGCCCCGCCGAAGCCGGGCGAGGACCACCCGGACGAGCCGCAGCACTGATGCGGCGGACCGGCGTCGGCGCTCGGCCGGAAGCGGCGGATGACGGCACGCCCTGGCCGAAGCACGGGACATAGCCATCGAGGTCGCGCATTTCGGGTTCCTTCATGCCGTGGATGCGCAGCGTTGGCGGCATGACGATCTCTCCACCCCGGCCGCGCCAAAAGACGCGTAGAGATCGTCGGCGTTATCGGTCCCTAGATAGGCGTCGATCGCCTCGCCCTTGAGGGCGCGATCAGAGCCGCCGCGGCGTCCGCTTTGCATCCGCGACAGCATGACGATCTGCTCGCCCCGCCCGACCATCGCGAAGAGCGGCGGGCACTCGAAGAAATAGCCGACGACGCGAAACCCGAGCCGGTCGCGATGGGACGCGGCGGCTTTGGTGACCTCGGCCACCCGGAAGAACGGCGCTATACCTTGATATGCGGCATCGGCCTCCTCAGGGTCCGCTGCCGAGCAGGACAGCCCGGCGATCTTTGCCGTAGGAATCGCTTGCAATCGCCAGTATAGCGGTAGCGTCGCAATCGGACGACGCTACGGGACAGGGCGATGGAACTACCCGAACAGATCAGCGAAATCGGCGAGCAGCTCGCGGCGGGCGGGGCGATCACCCCCTCGGAAGACTTGTTCGAGACCTATGAGGTCTTCGCCGCCGAGTTGACCAATCTTTTCGTCAAACCGTGGCTCGTGGCCGACCACGCGAGCCGCCTCAACACCGACGGCGATTATTTCCGCGTCGATATTGGCGGCCGCTCGGTCGTCATTGCGCGCGAGACCGGCGACAAGATCCACGCGATGCGCAACGCCTGTCTGCATGCCGGCTACCGCATCTGCGAGGAGGAAGAGGGCCGCGGCGACCATTTGTTCTGCCGCTATCACGGCTGGGACTATGCGATCGACGGGCGTCTCACCGACCCGATGCTGCGGCCCGAGGAAGAGGACCGTTCGCGCTTCCGGCTGCCGCGTTACGCGATGAAGATCACCAAGGGTCTCATCTTTATCGACCCGTCGGTCGCCGCGCCGAACCCGCCGG
>DATJSH010000088.1:0-3743 GCA_035504235.1 Allostellaceae bacterium
CACCCAGGTTTAACGGGGAGGCTTTGCGGCCACGCCGTGAGATTGCCGGCGATTGCCTTGAGTGCGGGGTTGGCCAGCATAAAGACCGCGCGGCCGTCGGGCGCCTGGCCGTCCCGCTCGTTGAGCATCGCGGCGGCGCCACCAACACCGCGGAAGGTGACATCGTCTTCGATGCTCTGCGCGTCCGCGCGTATCACGGCAGCCGTCTCGCGATCGAGGTAGTCGGCCGTACCCCACCACAAGAGCCCGACCAGCAGCAGCGAGGAAATGATGAACAACAGCGCGAAGCCCAGCGCGAGCCGCACCGATGTCGAGCGCCACAATCTAAACATCTACCCCGAGCCGGTAACCGACCCCGCGCACGGTATGCAGCAATGCCGGCGCGAACCCGGTATCGATCTTTTGCCGAAGCCGGCTCACATGCACATCGATCACGTTGGCCTGCGTCTCGAAGTGGTGTTCCCAGACGTTCTCTAGCAGCATCGACCGCGTCACCACCTGGCCGGCGTGCCGCACCAGGTATTCAAGCAGTTTGAATTCGCGCCGTTGCAGCTGGATCGGTTTCCCGCACCGCACAACCTTGTGCGCCAAAAGGTCGATGCGCAGATCGGCCACGGTGAGCATGGTGCGGATTTCCACGCCTTGCGCGCGGCGGGCAAGTGCCTCAAGACGGGCAAGCAGTTCGCCGAACGCGAACGGCTTGGTGAGGTAGTCGTCCCCTCCGGCGCGCAAGCCGCGAATGCGATCGTCGACTCCGGAAAGGGCGCTGAGAATAAGTATCGGGGTTCTGTCGCCAGTCTCGCGCAGCGACGTGACGATGTTGAGTCCGTCGATGCCGCCAGGCAGCATGCGGTCGAGGATTAGCGCGTCATATCGATTGGTGGCCGCGTAAAACAACCCGTCACGGCCATTATCGGCATGCTCGACGGAATGCCCCTCTTCGAGCAGGCCCTTGCACACGAATTGGGCGACCCGCTCGTTATCTTCGACCAGCAATACCCTCATCGCGACCCTGTCCGCCGGCGGCGCATTGTTTGGCCGCGCCATCGCTTGTTACGCCGTCTCTAATCAAGGCGTCGGGTGATAGATCGTACAGAAAAGCTGGCGATCAAGAGTTGTTCGCGTCCACCGGCCGAACTCCGCCGCGGAGAAATATCGGGCCGAAAGCCGCAATCCACGAACCTGACCAATAATTAATCCGATGAACAAGCTGCCGTAAGGTTGCTTGCGCATACTGCGACTGCCGCGTGCCGTCGGTACCACGCCGGTGTGGCCCAACGTTCCGGCCGACAAATCACAGGGAGGCACGCAGATGCCAACAGGAGGCTCACGCACTCTTCTTCGCGTAACGCGCCGCCGTCTTCTCGTCGGCGCGGGGATCGGATTAGCCGCATCCGGTGTCGCTCCTGTCCTGTCGAGACAGTTTGTCTCGCGGGCGCTCGCCGCGGATAAAGAGCTATCGATCCTGCAATGGAGCCATTTTGTTCCTGCTTTCGACAAATGGTTCGATCAGTTCGCGCAGGATTGGGGCAAGAAGAACAATATCTCGGTCACCGTCGACCATATTCCCGAGCAAAATATCGCCGCTCGCGCTGCCGCCGAGGCATCGGCCAAATCGGGGCATGATCTGTTCATGTGGAACGGGGCCGGCGGCGCTCACCTCTACCGCAAGTTCCTCGTGAACCTGACCAGCCTGGTCGAAGGCGTCGAGAAGCGGCACGGCAAGGTCAGCACGATCGGGCGGCAGATCGCCTACAATGAGGACGACAAGACCTGGTCGGCTTTCCCGGACTACTACATCAACAATCCGGGCATGTACCGCAAGGATCTGTGGGGCGAGATCGGGATGGTGCCCGATACCTGGGACAATTTACGGGTCGGGGGCGCCAAGCTGAAGGCGAAGGGGCATCCGGTCGGCTGTTCGCTCGCTCACAGCAACGACCCGAATTTGTGCTGGCGCGGCGTGCTGTGGAGCTATGGCGGCTCGGTGCAGGACAAAGAGGGTAAAAAAATCGTCCTCAACAGCAAGGAAGCCGTCGAGGCGGTCAAGTTCGCCACCGCGCTCTACAAGGAGGCAATGACGAACGAGGTCCTGTCCTGGGACGATTCAAGCAACAACAAGTACATCGACTCGGGTGTCGGCTCGTTCATCATCAACCCCATCTCAGCGTATCGTTCCGCACAGCAGATCAACCCCAAGCTGGCCGACAACATCTTTGTGATGAAGCCGCCGAAAGGCCCGGCGGGGATGATGATGGGCGCGGCGTCGAACTGCTACGGAATCTGGGACTTCGCCAAAAACAAAGATGCGGCGATGGATTTCCTCAACTACTACGCCGACAACTGGACCGAAGCGTTCAAGGCAAGCACCGGCTACAACATGCCGATTTACGCCAATATCGTGCCCAAGCCGATGCCGATCCTGTCGAACGACCCAACGTCGCATCCGCCCGACAAGCTAGCGGTCCTGCAGACGTCGGACGAGTGGTCCGCGGTCGCCGGCTATCCCGGCCCGGCCTGGCCGGCAACCGACGAGGTCTACAACGACTTCGTCATCTGCGACATGATGACTAAGGCGGCCACCGGCACGATCAGCGCCGAAGACTCGGTCAAGTGGGCTACCCAGCAGTGCGAGTCGATCTTCCAGAAGTGGCAGCAGGTTTGAGCCAGATCTGAGTGGGTGTCCGACGGCAGCAATGACTGCCGCAGGTCGGGAGGAGTCGATGTCTTGCCGACCGCGGGAGGGCATCGATCTCGCCGTGACAAAAAAGGGCTTTCGATGGCTGCCGTGCTGACGACGAATATCATCAAAAAATTTGCCGAGGTTCCCGCCGTCGACGGTATCAGCCTTTCGGTGGCCGACGGCGAATTTATGGTGTTGCTGGGGCCGTCAGGCTGCGGCAAGACGACGTTCCTGCGCATCATCTGCGGGCTGGAACAGCAGACGGCCGGCGATATCCTGATCGACGGAACCGTCGTCAACGATCTGCCGCCTCGCGCCCGCGGGGTCGCGATGATGTTTCAGAGCTACGGGCTCTACCCGCATTACACGGTACGCAAAAACATCGCCTTCCCGCTGCGCACGCAGCGTGTCCCCGGCGCTCAGATCAATGTCAAGGTCGCATGGGCGTCGGAATTGCTCGGTATCGGGCATTTGCTGGATCGGCGTCCGCGCCAGCTCTCGGGTGGCGAGCGCCAGCGTGTTGCCCTTGCCCGTGCGCTCGTGCGCGAACCGACGGTGCTGCTGCTGGACGAACCGCTTTCCAACCTCGACGCCAAATTGCGCGCTTCGGCTCGCAACGAGATCAAGCAGTTTCAGCAGCGGGTGGGCACGACGACGATCTACGTCACCCACGACCAGGTTGAGGCCATGGGCATGGGCGATCGCATTGCGGTCATCGATCACGGCCAGATCCGCCAGGTCGGCACGCCGGCGGCGATCTATGACGACCCCGCTGACCGCTTCGTCGCTACTTTCGTCGGCACGCCGCCGATGAACCTCGTGAAGTGGAATGGCGGCCATCTCGGCTTTCGTCCCGAGAATTTCCTGCCAAAGGAGATGGTCGAAGACTCGGCTGTCACCGATTTCTCGTTCCGCGTCGACCGTGCCGAATATCTGGGCTCCGAGCGGATCGTCTACGGTTCGCTCGAAGGCTTGGAGTCGGTCACCGAGATCACTGCCAAACTGCCGCCGGCGCATGTCGCCTTCGAAAGCATCCGGCCCGGCGAATATCACCCCTACG
>DATJSH010000089.1:0-9431 GCA_035504235.1 Allostellaceae bacterium
CGCCGGCCGGCCGGGCAGAAGGCGATCTTCAGGAAAGGAGAACGCCAATGCCCGGGAAGATGACCGGCGGCAGCTGGACCGAAGAGGTATCGGAAAGGCTGCGCACGCTGTGGGACGACAAGCTGCCTTCCGAAATCGGAAGGCGCCTCGGCTTCAGCAAGAACGCCGTCCTCGGCAAGGCCTGGCGCCTCGCGCTGCCACGGCGCCGCCCTCCGGACACGCCGACGCCGGCCCCTGAGATCATTCCGCCCGGCCCACATCACTGCCGCTGGCCGCTCGGAGAACCGGGCAGCGCCGGCTTCCGGTTCTGCAACGTGCCGGCCGCCGAGGGCCGGCCCTACTGCGAGGCGCACTGCCGCTGCGCCTACGTGCGGCACCGCGAACGCAATCGCCAATAGTCACGAGCACCCCATGGAGGTCGCAATGCCCTGGATCGTCATCCAGCAGCACAAGTTCGGCCGCATGTATCTCTGCGGCTGGTCGAAGCGCTGGGGCGCCGTCGTCTGCGCCAACCGCTTCATGGCCATCGTCTATCCGACCGAAGACGATGCCAGGCTCGCCTGCGCGCACGCCGCCGCCCGCTGCCCGTATTTCACGGACAGCCGCCCGATCGACTGGCGGGTCATACCGGAGCGGCCGCCCCACACCGCTGGATCGGACACCGGCGCGTAACCCCCACACCCAACCCCCTCGCTCAGGAGAATCGCCCGATGACGCGAAAGACGCTCACCGACGCCGATCTCACGCAATTCACCGGCACCGAGCATTGGTACCGGCACGGCCTCGTCCGCCATGTCCTTTACACCGACGGCGTCAAATATGTCGCCGACGCCGGCGGCGCCTACTGGCTCATCGACGAAATCGCGCTGGCGCAGGAATTCGACGATCGCCTTGCCGCCGAACCGTTCCAGGTCTGGACCCTCGCTGTCATGCAAAACCACAGTGCTGCGCTGATCTGTGACGACGGCAATCTGCGTCCACTGGCAATAAAGCAGATCCCCTACACCGATTTTCCGATGCGGGAGATCCGGTTCTATTTCGTCGACAATACGATCCTGCTCCCGAGCGAATACTAACGCGCTCCAACTGACTGCCGATCCGGACAGTCCATCGCCGCAAGCGACTGAGATCCGACCGCCGTCCCGACCACGGCACTGAACTCCCGCCGCCGACACGGTCGCGGCCGCCCCAGCATCCTGACCGATTGCTGAGCGCTGCCTCGGCGCCCTGCCGGTAGCCCCGCCCGAGCCCAGACCACCCCGTCTCAAAAGGAGATTGCGACGATGCCCGATTCCGCGCCGTCGACCCTCGGCCTGTTCGATAGCAGCCCCTTTGACTGGACCATCGAGCCCGCCAAAGGCGAACAACCTGCACGCGAGCCGTCGCCACCCGAGCTCGACGACACAGCTTCCGCTCCGGCGCCGCCGGCACCGACTGGCGGCAAAAACTTCCATCTCGACGGCGATCGCGGTCTTGCCCGCGGATGGCCGGCTCGGACGCGGGACAACATCGCCGCCATCCGGCTGTCGAAGGAGATCGAGAAGACCGGGCGGATGCCGACAGTCGATGATCAAGCTCTGATGCTGCGCTTCACCGGATTCGGTGCCACCGAGCTCGCACAGAACTGCTTTCCGCTGCCGGGCGTCACCGGTTTCCGCCCCGGCTGGGAGGAGATCGGCCGCGATCTCGCCGAAAGCGTCAGCCCCGCCGAATACGCGGTGTTGCAACGCACGACGCAATATGCCCACTACACGCCTGCGCCGATCGTCCGCGTGGTGTGGCGCGTCGCACGACGGCTCGGCTTCGACGGCGGGCATGTGCTCGAGCCCGGCATGGGGACCGGGCTGTTCTTCGCACTGATGCCGGCGGAGTTGCGTGAGACGACCCGCCTCACCGGCATCGAATCCTGCCCGGTGACGGCGCGCATCGCCCGCTTCATCCATCCCAAGGCAACGATCCGCTGCGAGGACTACACGCGGAGCCCGCTCGGCGGCGGCTTCGACCTCGCAATCGGCAACCCGCCCTTCGCCGATCGTGTCGTGCGTGCCGATCCCCCAACCGCCTCCCTCGGCTTCCGGCTGCACGACTATTTCATCGCCCGGTCGGTCGACCGGCTGCGGCCCGGCGGCATCGCAATCTTTGTCATCAGCACCGGCACGATGGACAAGGCGAGCCGGACTGCCCGCGAGCACATCGCCTCGCTCGCCGACCTCGTCGGGGCAGTTCGGTTGCCAGAGGGGAGCATGCGCGCTGCGACCGGCACCGACGTCGTCGTCGACATCCTCTTCCTGCAGCGCCGCGCCGACGGCCAGGCACCGCGCACCGCAAAATGGATCGACCTCGTCGCGGTACCCACCCGGGACGGCGACACCGTCGAGATCAACGAATATTTCGCGGAACACCCCGCGATGGTGCTCGGTGACCACGCCCTGAGGCGCGGCATCTACGGCCCAGAACCGGCCTACACCTGCCGGCCGCGCCCCGGCGATCCGCCGCTCGTAAACCTGCTCGACATGGCTCTCGCGCGGCTTCCGACGGGGATTTTTACGCCGACGCGGCCGGGACCCGCCGAAACGGACGAAGCAGACAGCGATTTTGACTCGGTCCGCGCTGGGACCGCCGCAGCGGGCGCCGAAATCAAGGAAGGCTCCTACTTCGTCGGCAAATCCGGGCGGCTGCGGCAGATCGTGAACGGGGCCGCCGTCGCGGTCGCCGTCAAACAGCGCCGGGACGACGAGGGGATCACCGCGAAGGCCGCCCGCATCATCCGCGGCCTGATCCCGATCCGCGACGCGGTGCGCGACGTGCTGCACGCGCAGATGGCCAATCATCCGTGGACCGAGGCGCAGATCCGGCTGCGCGTCGGCTACGCCGCCTTCGTCCGGCACTTCGGGCCGATCAGCCACACCGTCATCACGACCACCACCGACCCCGAGACCGGAGAGGCGCGGGAAACGCACCGCCGCCCGAACCTGGCGCCGTTTACCGACGACCCCGATTGCTGGCTCGTCGCCAGCATCGAGGACTACGACCGCGAGAGCGGCCTCGCCCGCATGGGCGCTATCTTCCGCGAGCGCGTCGTGGCACCGCCGGCGGCGCCGCTCATCGAGTCGCCGGCAGATGCGCTCGCCGTCACCCTCGACGAAACCGGGCGCGTCGACCCCGAGTACCTCGCCGAGCTCCTTGATTGCGAACCCGAGGAGGCACTCGCGCGGCTCGGCGACGCGGTCTACCGCGATCCCGCGACCGAAACCTGGGAGACCCCCGACGCCTATCTCTCCGGCGCGGTGCGCAGCAAGCTCGCCGCCGCGAAAGCCGCTGCCAGGCTCGATCCGGGATACGGGCGTAACATCACCGCCCTCGAAGCGGTGCAGCCGCCCGACATCCCGCCCTCGGACATCGCGGCGCGCTTAGGGGCTTCGTGGCTGCCGGCCGAAATCATCGAGGCCTTCGCCGCCGAAGGCATGGGAACCCGGGTGCAGATCCGACACACGGTCGAGATCGCCTATTGGAGCGTCGACAGTGCGGCGTTCGCCGGCACTGCCGCCGGCACCTCGGAATGGGGCACCCCGCGCCGCCATGCCGGCTTATTGCTGCACGACGCGCTCAACAGCGCGACGCCGCAGATCTACGACACCGTCATCGAAGACGGCACCGAGCGCCGGGTCCTCAATACCGAGGCCACCGAAGCCGCTAAGGAAAAACTGGCACGGATCAAGGCCGCCTTCAGCGACTGGGTGTGGACCGATCCCGACCGCGCCGACCGCCTCGCCCGCATCTACAACGACCGGTTCAACAACCTCGTGCCGCGGCATTTCGACGGGCGGCATCTAACCTTGCCGGGTGCCAGCACCGTCATCCGCCTCTACGACCACCAAAAACGCGTGATCTGGCGGATCATCGCGGCCGGCGGCACCTACATCGCCCACGCCGTTGGCGCCGGGAAGACCTTCTCGATCGCCGCGGCGATCATGGAACAGAAGCGGCTCGGTCTCGTCACGAAGGCCATGTGGGTGGTGCCCGGCCACACTCTCGCGCAGGCGGCGGCCGAATTCCTGCAGCTCTATCCGACAGCCCGGATCCTTGTCGCCGACGAAACGAATTTCGTGAAGGAGAAACGGGCGCGCTTTCTGGCGCGCGCCGCAACCGCCCAGTGGGACGCGATCGTCATCACCCATTCGGCGTTCCGCTTCATCGCCGTCCCGGCCGCCTTCGAGCAGCAGATCATCGAAGACCAGATCGCGATGCACGAGGCGCTGCATCTCGATACCGACGACCGCCCGACCCGCAAGCGCATCGAGGCGATCAAGGAACGCCTCGCCGAAAAGCTCGAAACCATAAGAGACCGGCGCGACGACATGCTTACGATCGAGGAGATCGGCATCGACCAGATCGTCGTCGACGAGGCTCAAGAATTCAGGAAATTGGCCTTCGCCACCAACCGCGTCAACTTGAAGGGCGTCGATGCGCAAGGCTCGCAGCGCGCCTGGGACCTCTATGTCAAGGCCCGCTTCATCGAGCAGAAGAACCCGCGCCGGGCATTGATCCAGGCCTCGGGGACGCCGATCACCAATACCGTCGGTGAGATGTACAGCTTATTGCGGTTCCAGGCTCCGGATGCGCTTGCCGAGCGCGGCGTGCACGAGTTCGACGCCTGGGCCTCGACCTTCGGCGACGTCCGCACCGAGCTCGAGCTGCAGCCCTCGGGCACCTACAAGCCGGTCGACCGGTTCTGCGAGTTCGTCAACGTCCCCGAGCTCGTCGCGATGTTCCGTGCGGTCGCCGACGTCGTGCTCAAGGACGATTTGCGCTTCTGCCTCGAGCTGCCGCGGATCAAGGGCGGCGAGCGCCAGCTCGTCACCGCCGAAGCCAGCGCCGCATTCCGGGACTACCAGCAGATCCTCGCCGACCGGATCAGGAAGATCGAGACCCGCACAAGGCGGGTCGAGAAGGGCGACGACATCCTGCTCTCGGTCATCACCGACGGGCGCCACGCCGCGATCGACATGCGGCTCGTCCGGCCTGGCGCCGGCAACGAGCCCGACAACAAGCTCAATTGTCTCATCGCCAACGTCCACCGCATCTGGCAAAAGACTGCCGAGGATCGCTACCAGCGGCCGAACGGCACGCCGTTTCCGCTGCCGGGCGCCGGCCAGCTGATCTTCTCCGACCTCGGCACGCTCGCCGTCGAGGCGACTCGCGGCTTTTCGGCCTACCGTTGGATCAAGGAGGAACTCGTCCGGCTCGGTGTCCCGGCAGCCGAGATTGTCTTCATGCAGCACTTCAAGCGCGCGGCAGAGAAACAGCGGCTCTTCGGCGAATTCAACGCCGGCCGGGTCCGCATCCTGATTGGCTCCTCCGACACGATGGGCACCGGCGTCAACGTGCAGCTGCGCCTCAAGGCGCTGCATCATCTCGATGTCCCATGGCTGCCGTCGCAAATCGAGCAGCGCGAAGGGCGCATCGAGCGCCAAGGCAACCAGAATGCCGAAATCGAGCTCTACGCCTACGCCACATTGGGTTCGATGGACGCCACGATGTGGCAGGCGAACGAACGCAAGGCGCGGTTCATCGCTGCGGCGCTTGCCGGCGACCGCAGCATCCGCACCCTCGAAGACATGCACCAGCAGGCGAACCAGTTCGCACTCGCCAAGGCGATCGCCTCGGGCGACCCGCGGCTCATCCAGAAGGCCGGGCTCGAAACGGAGATCGCGCGGCTCGAACGGCAGCGCGCCGCACATTTCGACGACCAGCGCAACATCCGCCGGCAGATCCGCAACGCCATGGACGACATCGAGGCCGCTGACAAACGCATCCCGGCGATCCGGGGCGACCTCGCCCGCCGCGTGCCGACCCGCGGCGACGCTTTTTCCTTCGAAGATGTCGGTCGCACGATCACCGAACGGCGTGTCGCCGGCGCCGTTCTGCTGTCGAAGGTGCGCTTCGCCGAGCGCTCGCGCACGGCCGGCGAACACACGCTCGGCCGCATCGGCGGCTTCGATCTCGCCTGCCGTGCCGACTCGAGCTTTGCCCGGGGCTTTGCGGTAGCGCTCGTCCTCGAGCGCACAGGGTTCGATCAGCACGTGGCGGTCGAGCGCGATCTGACGCCGCTCGGCCTCGTCGCGCGCCTCGAACACATCCTCGACCATTTCGAAACCGAGCTCGACGAGCAGCAACGCAGCATGCACGAGGCCCGCCGCCGGTTGACCGGATACGAAGCGCGGATCGGCGCCGCCTTCCCGCTGCAAGCAGAACTCGACCTCAAACGCGCCGAGCTCGCCCGGATCGAAGGCGACCTCGCCGAGAACAACACGATTCTCGGCAAAAGCGCGAACGAAAGCAGCCAAAGGCCGATCAGCTGATCGCAAGGAAGGTCTGCCGCATCACCGGCCGCCGCCGCAAGGGTCCGCCGCTCGCGGCGGCCCGGCTCCGCCGGCTGCGCCCTTGCACCGGCGTCACGGGATGCGGCCTCCGCACTGGGTTCCGAAAACCAACCCGAAGAGGAGCCCGCCATGCCCGAACTGCGCAGCGTCGACCCGCGTTGCCTGAAGCCCAATCCTTACAATCCCCGAATGACGCCGGCGCCTGCCACCATGGACGAGCAGCTGCTCGCCTCGATCAGGGCGATCGGCATCATCCAGCCGCCGGTCGTCACCGAGATCGACGGCGACCTCGTCATCAAGCACGGCACGCGCCGCGTCAACGCCGCGATCGCCGCCGGCCTGGTACCGATCGACGTCATCGTCGCCGACCCCGATGACGGCAATGGCCCGATGGCGTCGCTGTCCGAGAACCTGGTGCGCGCCGCGATGAACAGCGTCGACATCTGGCGCGGCATCGACGCCCTCGAACAGAAGGGCTGGAACGAACCGGCAATCGCGGATGCGCTGGCACTCCCGTTGCGGACCATCAAGCGTCTCAAACTCCTCGCGCATCTGCACCCGCCGATGCTCGAGGTCATCGCCAGCGGCAACATGCCGAGCGAAGAGCAGCTGCGCACGATTGCCGGCGCCAGCCGCGACGAGCAGGCCCAGGTCTGGAAGAAATACCACCCGAAGAAGGGCCGCGAGCTCTACTGGTCCGAGGTCGCCCGCGCCCTTGCCAAGCGCCGCATCCCATTCGCGGCCGCGAAGTTCGGCGACGACCTAGCGCAGGCCTATGGCGTCTTCTGGGAGGACGATTTGTTCGCCCCGGCCGACGAGGACGGCCGTTACACGACCAATCTCGACGGCTTCTTCGGCGCCCAGCAGGAATGGCTGCAGAACCACCTGCCGCCGCACGGCTCGTTGGTGCCGCAGGACGAGTACGGCCGGCCGCAGCTCCCGAAGCACGCCGAACAGGTCTATGGCAAACCCGGCAAAGGCGACCTGGTCGGCCACTATCTCGATCCCTACTCGGGCGCGGTGAAGACGACCGTCTACCGGCTCGTCGACAAGAAAGCCGCCAAACCCGGCAACGGCGCGCCGCAGGCGGCAGACCCGGACATGCCGGAGCCGAAGACCCGGCCGCCGGTGACCCAGGCGGGTCTGGCGATGATCGGCGACTGCCGCACCGATGCGCTCCACCAGGCGCTGCGCGACAACGGCCTCGCCAACGATACATTGCTGGCGCTGCTCGTCCTTGCCTTCAGCGCGAGCAATGTCGAGGTCCGGTCGCCCTCCGAAGGCTATGCGCGCCCGGTTCGCCACGACATCGCGGCGACATTGATCAAGGACGACGCTCTCACGGCCGATACCTTTGCGATCGCCCAGGCGGCGCGCGCGATGCTCACGCAGGTTCTCTCCTGCCGCGAGAACGCCAGCAACAGCGGTGCCGTCGCACTCGTCGCCGGCGCCGCAATCGGCGCCGATGATTGCCTGCCGAATTTTGCGACCGACGAGTTCCTCCCCTGCCTGTCGCGCAGCGAAATCGAAGCGGCCGCCAAGGAGGCAGGTCTGCGCGTCGAAGTCCGAGTCAAGGACACCCGCGCGGCGCTCCTCGCGCACTACCGCGACAAGCGCTTCGTCCCGCCGATCGCCCGCTTTTCGCTGAGCCAGGCCGACATCGAACGGCTGACGGTCCGCGAAGCCGACGACACCGGCTTCAAGGAGACGCAGGGCGCCGACGCGCCCGAGGAAGACCGTGACGGCGTCGACGACGACAACGCCGCGGACGACGACGATACCGATGCGGGCGTCCCGGAAGGCGTCGAAGGCAATCCCGAAGCCGGCTGAAGCTCAAACGGGAGGAAGAAAGCCGCAACACGGCCTTCCCTGCCGGCGGCATTCCTCGGGCGCCCGCGGTCTGGACCGGTCTCCGTCCCGCTTCCGCATCCCCGCCCCGGAGTTCGGGGCGCCTCCGGCTCGCACGCTCCCGTGTCGCTGCGCTCCCGCACCAGTCGCGGCGCTCGGGGGCGGGCAGTCCCGATCCCGGTCTCCTTCGACCGCGCCCGAGGGAGACGCCGCCGGCAGCGGGCCGGCCGTCATCCCCCGAACCAAGGAGGAAATCCCAAATGTCCGGTTATCTCAATCGCGTGCAGCTGATCGGCAATCTCGGCCGCGACCCCGAAGCCCGTAGCACCCGCGACGGCAAGCGCATCGTCAGCCTCGCCGTCGCCACCGGCGAAAGCTGGAAGGACGAGCGCGGCAACCGCGTCGAACGAACCGAGTGGCACCGCGTCGTTATCTTCAGCGAGGGCCTGGCCCAGATCGCCGAACAGTATCTGCAGAAGGGCGCCAAGGTGTTCCTCGAAGGCAAACTCACAACGCGTAAATGGACCGACACCGGCGGCCAGGAGCGCTACACGACCGAGATCCACCTGACGCCGTTCAACGGCACGCTCGTCTTCCTCGATGCGAAGAGGGCCGCCGAGCGCGCAGCCGAGACAGGCGCAATCGACGGCGCCGGCGACGCTGTGTCCGACGACATCCCGTTCTGAGAGCACGAAGACTGCTCGGCCTCGCAAACGGAGAGCGGTGCGGTCGGGAACTTCCCGACGCGCCGCTTTTCGACGTCGCGCGATCCGTTCGCAGGCCCGGCGGCGAGATTCGATCCGACAGGACCGAAAGGGGAGAAAAGATGAAGAGCTATCATGGCCGTCGCACCCGCTACGGCTGCCGCGTCCGGGTATGCGAAGACAATCAGCCGCCGCGATTTCTCGATCCGCGGCTCGACCTCTGCAACCACTCCCCGACCGGCTTCGAGTGGGGCTACCCGGGCTCAGGCCCGGCGCAATTGGCGCTCGCGATCCTCGCCGATTTTCTCGGCGACGATGCCCGCGCCATAGCACTCCACCAGGAATTCAAGTGGGAGCATGTATGGACGGCCCCTGCAGTGCGAGGTGTTGCAGGTGTGATTCCTTGCGATCGGCTGCATCCATGTATCCGGCCTATTTGTACGACCGCACAGGCCGCTGGCCATGATGAAGTCCGCGAACGAGGTCCCAAACACAT